>CAIKWU010000102.1 GCA_903831155.1 uncultured Planctomycetaceae bacterium
CGATTCCTGAAGTTCTACGAGGAGGGCCTCGGGGGCTACACCTACCTGGAAGAGCCGGGCTGAGTGATCGGCCGACAGAGTCCACGATGCACCTGATCCGCGTCGCCGGCTGTGCCCTCAACCAGACGCCCCTCGATTGGGACGGCAATCGCGATCGCATCCTGGCCGCGATCGCCGCCGCCCGCGATGCTGGAGCGGCGATCCTCTGCCTGCCGGAACTCAGCATCACCGGCTACGGGTGCGACGACGCCTTCCAGTCGCCCGGCGTCCAGCGGATGGCGCTCGAGGTGCTCCAGGAGATCGTTCCCGCCACGCGGGGCATCGCGGTGGCCCTGGGGCTGCCGGTCCGGTTCGAGAGCGGGCTCTTCGACGGGGCGGCCGTCGTGGCCGACGGCCGGGTGGCGGGCATCGCGTGCAAGCAGAACCTGGCGGGCGACGGCATCCACTACGAGCCCCGCTGGTTTCGCCCCTGGACCCGCGGGCGTCGGGGCACGGTGCAGATCGGAGGCCACGAGGTGCCCGTGGGCGACTTGCGGTTCGACTGCGGCGGGGTCCGCCTCGGATTCGAAATCTGCGAGGACGCCTGGGTGGCTGACCGGCCCGGTGCCGCCCTGACGGCCCGTGGGATCGATGTCATCCTCAACCCTTCGGCGAGCCACTTCGCCTTCGGAAAAGACGAGATCCGCCGCCGCTTCGTGCAGGACGGGTCGCGGGCCTTCGCGTCGGCGTATGTCTACGCCAACCTCGTGGGCAACGAGGCCGGCCGGGCCATCTACGACGGGGGCGTGCTCATCGCGGCGGCCGGCGGCATGCTCGCCGCTGGACGACGGTTCTCCTTTGCCGACCACGCCCTCACGGTGGCCGACGTCGATCTCGACGGGCTGCGGCTCGCCCAGTCGCGGCTCGCGATCGACCCGGTGGCGGACGCGGTCGAGGGCGACCGCGTCGAGGTCGGGTTCACGCCCCCCGCGTCTCCGGCGGGGGCTCCGGCGGGGGTCGATCGCCGCGACGCGTGGGAGCGTGGCGATCACGTGAAGGAGGAGGAGTTCACCCGGGCCGTGGCCCTCGGGCTCTTCGACTATGCCCGCAAGAGCCGGTCACGCGGATTCATCGTATCCGCCAGCGGCGGTGCCGACTCGTCGGCCGTGGCCTGCCTCGTGGCGATTGCGGTGCGGATCGCGTCGCGCGAACGCTCGCCGATGGAGGTGGCCCGACGGCTGGGGGTCGCCGCGTTCGCCGCGGACCGCGACCCCGAGCAGCGGCTCGTTGCGGCGACGCTCACCTGCGTTTACCAGTCGACCGCCAACTCGGGCGCGGTCACCCGGTCGGCGGCCCGCGGGCTGGCCGAAGCCCTCGGGGCGACCTTCCATGAGTTCGACGTGGAGGCGATCGTGCGGGCTTATGAGTCGATCGTGGCCCGCGCGGTCGGGCGGCCGCTCGCGTGGGATCGCGACGACGTGGCGCTGCAGAACATCCAGGCGCGGGTGCGGTCGCCGGGCGTGTGGATGCTGGCCAACATCCAGGGGGCGTTGCTCGTGTCCACGAGCAACCGATCCGAAGCGGCCGTCGGCTATGCCACGATGGACGGCGACACGTCCGGAGGCATCGCCCCGCTGGCCGGCATCGACAAGGCCTACCTGCGGCGTTGGCTCCGCTGGCTGGAGCGGGAGGGGCCCGAGGGGCTGGGGCCGATCGCGGCGTTGGGGCCGGTGAATGCCCAGGCGCCGACGGCGGAACTCAGGCCCGCGGCTGCCGCCCAGACCGACGAGGCCGACCTGATGCCCTACGACGTGCTCGATGCGATCGAACGGGCGGCCATTCGCGACAAGCAGTCGCCGGTGGAGGTGTGGCGGCGGTTGCGGCGAGAGTTTCCCGGGTACGAACGTGACCGCCTCGCCGCCTGGACGGAGCGATTCTTCACGCTCTGGAGCCGCAACCAGTGGAAGCGCGAGCGGTACGCCCCGTCGTTCCATCTCGACGACGAGAACCTCGATCCCAAGACGTGGTGCCGATTCCCGATCCTTTCCGGCGGCTACGCCCGTGAACTGGCCGACCTGCGGGCCGCCGTCGCTGCGGACCGCTGACGGTCGCCCGGAAGGGAGACCGGTGAAAGTCGGGCTGGAATCGACCTCGCCCGGGCCGGCGGGGCCTGCTAGAGTCCGCCGCCTTCCCGGCTTGCCAGAGGAGTCGCCCATGATCCGTCACCTGACGCGTGCGTGCCGTCGCATCGCGGTCCTCGTCCTGACCGTCGCCGCCGGCGTCGGCCTCGCGCCGGCCGCCCCGGCCCAGCAGCCGGCAGCGCCGCCGGCTGCCCAGGCCGTGCCGCCGGCCCAACGGCCGCAGCAGCCGCCCCAGCTGACGCCTGAGCAGCAGGCCGCGCTCGACCAGTTGCTGGCGGCCTGGGAGACCCGCAACGCCGCCGTGCGGACGTGGTCGTGCGACTTCCACAAGTGGGAATACAACGCCTGGAGCCCCGTGGACGCCACCGGCGAGCGGCAAGCCTTCGCGGAGAGCAACGGGGAGCTCAAGTACGCCGCCCCCGACAAGGGACTGTTCCGGGTGAAGGAGGTGAAGCAGTGGAGCCCAGAGACGCGTCGCTTGGAGGCTCGGGGCAGCGAGGCGGGCGAGCACTGGGTCTGCAATGGCGAAAGCATCTACGAGTTCCGGCACACGGAGCGGCAGCTGCGGGAGACGAAACTGCCGCCCGACATGCGGGGCATGGCGATCAGCGACGGGCCGCTGCCGTTCGTGTTCGGCGCCAAGGCCGCCACGCTCAAGGCGCGGTACTGGATGCGGATCATCACGCCCCCGAATGTCCGTGATCAGATCTGGCTCGAGGCCCTGCCACGCGAGCAGCGCGACGCGGTGAACTTCTCGAAGGTGGAACTGATCCTCACCCGCGACCTGATGCCGTTCGCGATCCAGATCTACAAGCCCGGCGGCCAGGATCGCGACGTCTACAAGTTCGAATCGCGGACGAACCTGATCGACAAGGGCCTGGACATGATCCGCGACTTCGCGAAGCCGATGACCCCTTTCGGCTACAAGTACGTGCTCGAAGACCTGCAGTCGGCGGCCGCCACTCCGCCCGCGTCCGCCGTCCGCTGACCTGCCGGTTCGGTGTGGGCTATACTCCCGGGGCCGCGCGTTCCCGGAGCCACGCCGCATGCCCCTGGTCGATCCCTCCCACCCGCTGTTCCAACTCCTCCAGCGGGATCGGCGGTACACGCTCGACGCGTACCTGTTCGTTCTGGAGTCGCTGACGTTCGCCCAGGAGTCGCTGGGCATGGGGCACGAGCCCGAGAGCGGTGACCTCGAGTCGATGCCCGTCGAGGAGCAGGCTGCCAGGCCACGGGGCCGGCGTCGCTCGCGCCGCGAGCCCGAACGGCACGTGTCGGGCCAGGAACTCTGCGAGGCGGCCCGGCGCTACGGGCTCCAGCAGTACGGATTTCTCACGCCGATCGTGCTGGCGACGTGGGGCATCCGCCGCACGGAGGACATTGGCGAGATCGTCTTCAACATGATCGACATCGGGCAGATGCGGAAGACGAAAGCCGACAGGCGAGAGGACTTCCATGGGGTCTACGACTTCGACGAGGCCTTCACGCGGGACCTGTCGTTCGTCGTCCCGGATCCCGTCTGATGGCGGAGCGGGCACGGCGATCGTGGGCCATGTTCCTCGTCGCGGCGGCGGCCTTCGCCGTCTGGCTCGCCTGTCTGGCCTGGCTTGCATGGCGCCGCTGACGCACCGGGCGCGGGGAGGCTGGGCATGAGGTTCGTGTTCGCGATGGTCCCGCTCTGGGCCGCGATGCTCCCGCTCGCCGGCTACCTGGCGGTTGTCGCCGGCCTGCACCTGCGGCGCCGCCCGGTCGTCCTGTCGGGTGCGGTCGATGCGATGCTGCTGGCCGCGGGTGTCTCGGGGCTCGTGGTCGCCGGTCCGCTCGCCCTCCTGCAGCCGCTGACGGGGGCGTCGCCCTGGACGGCGGCGGCGCTGCTGGCGGCATTCGCGATCCTGGTGGCGTTCGCGATCCTCGCGGCCCGGCCGCGTCTCGTGGTCTACAACGTCGGGCTCGACCAGCTCCGGCCCCTGATGGTGGACGTGGTCGCCCGCCTGGATCCCGCGGCGCGATGGGCGGGCGAGGCGGCGGCCCTACCCGCCCGCGGCCTGCAGCTGCATCTCGATTCCCGGGGCGCCGCCCGGAGCGTGAGCGTGATCGCCACCGGCGCGAGGCCCTCCGCGGAGACGTGGGCCGAGTTCAGCCGCCGGCTCCGCCGCGGGATGACGAGGGTCCGCGTGCGGCGCAGCCCTTGGGGGCTCGCCTTTCTCGGGATGGCCGTGGCCGTGGTGGCGGGAGCGTGGCTGGCGTCGCGATCAGCGACGGCCGTCACTTCGGCCGGGCCGGCGGCGCGGCCCGCTTGCGGCCCGACTTGGCCGGCATCTCCGGGCATGATTCCGCCACGAGCCGCGTCATCGTGTTGAGCGAGACCCCGAGCAGCGACGCGGCCTGACCGCGATGCCCGGACGTGAACGCGAGGGCCTGACGGACCGCAAGCCGGCGAAGCTCGTCGAGGTTGAAGACCGGCACCCTCGGCTCCTCCCCGACGCTCGCCTCCGGTTCCACCGCGAGATCCGCCGATGCCTGCGGCTGGGCCTGCGAGAGCGGTCTGGCCGCGGGGGCCGCCGCCGGATCGAACACTTCCGCCAGGACGGCGTCGATGCGGTCCTCGAACACGTAGACCCGCTGGACCGTCTGGGCGAGCTGGCGGACGTTGCCGGGCCACGAATGCCGCATGAACCGCTCGAGGACGGTCGGCTCGGGCTTCCACTGGGGGCGGCCGTACTCGCGGGCGAAGTGCGCGGAGAAGTGTTCGACGAACCGCGGGATGTCGTCCTGTCGGGAGCGCAGCGGCGGCACCGTGAGGTGGATCGTGTTGAGCCGGAAGAGGAGATCCTCGCGGAATCCTCCACCGGCGACCTCGGCCTCGAGGTCCCGGTTCGTCGCGGCGATCACCTGCACGTCGATCGGGTGCGTGTCGGTCGAGCCGACGGGCGTGACCTCCCACCGCTGCAGGACGCGGAGCAGCTTGGGCTGCAGGTCGATCGGCAGCTCACCGATCTCGTCGAGGAAGATGATGCCCCCTTCGGCGGCGCGGAAGGCGCCGCGGGAGGCGCCGAACGCTCCCGTGAAAGCGCCCTTCTCGTGCCCGAACAGCTGGCTCTCGGCGAGATCGGCCACCAGGCCGCCGCAGTTGATCGCCACGAAGGGCTTGTCGGCCCGCGGCCCCGCCGCATGGATCGCGCGAGCCACCTCCTCCTTGCCGCAGCCCGTCTCGCCCGTGATCAGGACGGAGCAGTCGAACGTGGCGACCCGGGCGATGTTGTCCTCGAGCCGGCGAACCGCGGCCGACGAGCCCTCGAGCCGCGGCCAACGCTTCTCGGCCCGTCCGCCAAATCGGCTACCAGCCCGGGCGAACGGGGAGGCCTGCTGCGAAGATGTTTCAGACGCTGCCATGGGCGGCGTTCCGTGCTTTTTCCCCGGCCACGAGGAGATTGGACGGATCCTACATTCTTTCGCAGAAAATGCGAATCGATTTCGCATTTTTTGGGTATCAGGGCGGTTGCGCCCCTCGGAGAGGCGGTCTGCGGGCTTTTTTTGGCTGCTTTGGCAAGTTTCACCGCGAGCGGAATGCTGGACGGCCTCAGAATGCCGCTATTCTCAGGGGGTCGCGACGGTTTGCTCCTTCGGGGGACCGCCGCCCGCCCCCTCGAGCTCGTCCCCATGACCGGCGTGGAACCGTGGAGCAGCCCGGACTGGGTCGTGCGGGCGAGGCTGCTGATCGAGTCGTTCCAGCGGCGTCTCGGCAGGGAGCTTGTGCCGCCGTCCCGTTCCGATCTGGTCGCCGCCGAGACCCTCTTCCGCGCGCCGTTCGTGGTGGTAGCGCATGGCACCGGCGCCGATCCGCTGCTCACCTACGCCAACGCCGCCGCCCTGCGGCTCTGGGAGATGGACCCCGACACGCTCGCCCGCACCCCGTCGCGGCTCACCGCGGAGCCGGTGCATCGCGACGAGCGAGCCCGGATTCTCGAGCGGACGTCTCGGGAGGGCTTCGTCGACGACTATGCGGGCGTGCGGATCTCGCGAACCGGCAGGCGGTTCATGATCGAGCGAGCGATCGTCTGGAATGTCGACGACGAAGCCGGCCGGCTGCTCGGCCAGGCGGCGACGTTCGACAGGTGGACACCGCTCGGTCGCGGGTCTTGAATAGGATCGTATCCAGTCGTTTCATCCCCTGTGCAGGAGTGACTCCCATGCGTCTCGTCGCCTCGTCGTTGATCGTGGCCCTGTCGTGCTGGTTCGCGGGCACGCCGTCCGCTCGCGCCGCCTCACCGCTGGCCGGGACGATGACCTCGATCGACGGCAAACAGGTCGATCTCGCCTCGTTCGACGGCAAGGTCGTGCTGGTGGTGAACGTCGCCAGCCGCTGCGGGGCCACGCCGCAGTACGCCGGCCTGCAGAAGCTCTACGACACCTACAGGGACCGGGGCCTCGTGATCCTCGGCTTTCCGGCCAATGACTTCGGGGCGCAGGAGCCCGGCAGCGACGCACAGATCGCCGAGTTCTGCACCGCGAAGTACGGGGTGACGTTCCCCATGTTCGCGAAGATCACCGTGAAGGGTTCCGGCATGCCGCCGCTCTACAAGACGCTCACGGAGTCGGCCGACCCGCCGGGAGCGATCGGCTGGAACTTCGAGAAGTTCCTGATCGGTCGCGACGGGGCGATCGTCGGCCGCTTCAAGACCCCCGTGAGGCCCGACGATCCGGCGCTCGTCGCCGCGATCGAGGCCGCGCTGGCGGCAAAGTAGCGGGGCGCCGTCAGGCCGCCTTGGAAGACGGCCTCGTCGCCGCTCTTCCAGGACCGATCGTGCGGCGGACGACCCACGTGGGTCGTCCCTGCGCCTCGCGGTAGGCTCGCACCACGTATTCGCCGACGACGGCGACCGCGGCGGTCTGTACGGCGGCCGCCAGGCAGGCAACTGCCGTGATGGCCGCCAGCGACACGCCCTGCCCGCGGTCGGCGGCGAGCCACGAGCAGGCCGCGGCCGTGACCATGCCACCGAGGCCGACGCAGGCCAGTCCCGCGGCGGCCACCCACGTCAGCCGGACCGGCGCGTCGGACGAGAGCACGAGGGCGTCGCCGGCGAGTTTGAGGAGCTTCCACGGCGAGTACTTCGTGACGCCCGCCACGCGGGCATGGCGGTCGTACCAGACGGGCTCGTGGCGGAAGCCCGCCCAGGGGACGAGGCTGCGGAGATACCGCCGCTTCTCGGGCAGGGCGATCACCGCGTCGGCCACGGCGCGGTCCACGAGCTTGAAGTCGCCGGTGTCGACCGGCATGGGGTAGGGGATCAGCCGGGCGAAGAGCCGGTGGAACAGGCTCGCCGTCACCAGCTTGAACTTCGTCTCGCCCTCGCGGGACCGGCGCCGGCCGTAGGCCACGTCGACGCCATCCCGCCACTTCCGCACCATGTCGAGGATCACCTCGGGCGGATCCTGCAGGTCGGCGTCGGTGATCACGATCGCGTCGCCGCGAGAGGCGGCCAGACCGGCCGACATCGCGGCCTGCTGGCCGAAGTTGCGGGCGAGTTCGATCACCTGCACACGGGCGTCCCGCGAGGCGATCGCCTCGAGCAGCTGCAGCGTGTCGTCGCGGCTGCCGTCGTCGATGTAGATGATCTCGAGATCCATGCCGGCCGCCGGGAGCACCTCGACCAGCCGCGCGTGGGTGGCGTCGATCACCTCCCGCTCGTTGTGGCAGGGGATCACCACCGAGAGCAGGCCCCGTGCCGCGCGGGGCGGGCGGCGCGACTGGCCGCCTTCCTGGGACACATGATCGGTCTCTCGTTCGCCGCTCATCGGGTCACCTCCGGAGTGGCGGCGGTCCGCTGGTTGCCCGGGGCCACGTGCCCCACGGCGACCACGTCCTCGCTGCGAAACACGGGCCTCGTGCGGGCCAGCACATTCCAACCCGCCGGCAGGCTGCTGCGGATCGCGTCGAGCTGCTGCTCGGGCAGGAGCAGGACCGCCTCCGGGCCCGAGGCAGCGAAGGCCGCCACCGTCGCGAGGTCGCCGTCGCGGATCTGCGTGACGCGGCCGCCCGCGTAGAACACGGCGTTGGGGCTCGGGAGCTGGTAGGTGCCGATGCGGGCAGGGCCTCCGCCGACTGAGCGGATCCGCTCCACGAAGTCGGGCAGCGTGTTGGCGGCTGCGATCCTGGCCTGCGCCGGACCAACCATCAGCGCGGCGTAGACGAGGCCGGTGGCACAGAAGGCCGCCAGTGCCGCCTCCGGCCTGCGGGCGGCGAGCATCCAGCAGGCGGCGGCACCGACGAGCGGCACGAGGCCGACGACCGCCGCCGGCTCCGCGCCCGGGATGCCATACCGCGCCGCGATCGCGACGGTCGTCATCGTGGCGATGCCGCCGAAGACGAGGCTGGCGAGACCCGTGGCCAGCCAGCGGGGATGGGGCCAGCCCGCCGTGGTGGCGCGGCGGACCGCATCGACGGCGACGATCCCGACCACGAGGGCCGCGGCCGGATAGGCGGGCAGCACGTAGTTGGGCAGCTTCGTGGCGGCCGCGGAGAAGGCCCCGACCCACACGGCGAGCCAGACGAGCGCCAGGAGCGTGCCCTGCCGCGTCGCCGCGTCGCCGCCTCCGCGCCAGGTGCGCCATGCGGCCAGCACGCCGGCGAACGGCAGGAAGCACGACCATGGAAAGAAGCCGACCAGCATGGTGAGCGGGTGGAACAGCACGCCGCCGCTGTGCTTTTCCATCGGCGCCATGAAGCGGCCGACGTTGTGCACGAAGAAGAACCCGGAGGTCCACTCCCCGTCGGTGCGGAGCGAGACGGCCAGATACCACGGTGCCGCGGCGGCGATCGCGCCGATCACGATCGACGCGGGCCGCAGGGCGAGCAGGACATCGCCCACGGCCGGCACCGCGGCGCGGGCGACGCGGCCGACCGTCTTCGGCCCCGTGGCCGCCAGCCGTCGCTCCGTCGCGAGGCACCAGGCCCACGGGCAGACGACCGCGAGCGGCGCGACGAAGCCCACCGGCCCCTTGCAGACCACGGCGAGCCCCAGCAGCAGACCGATGCCGACGGCTCGGCCGAGCCCGAGCCTCGCCAGTTGGCCATCCGGCCCCGGCGACATCGCCTCGGCGGCAAGCACCGTGGCCCAGGCGGTGAGCGCGGTGAGGATGGCGTCGGGCGTCGCCGCATGGGCCTCGATCGCCACCAGCAGGCATCCGGCGTGCGCCAGCGCCGCCACCACGCCGGTCGTGTCGCCGAACCAGCGGCGTCCTGCGCGGAGGAGGGCCAGGCCGGTGAGCAGGGTGGCGATCATCGAGGGGAGCCGGGCCGCGAACTCGTTGGTGCCGAACACCGTCATGCAGGCGGCCATGCACCAGTGCATCAGCACCGGCTTGTCGACGGCGAGCGTGCCGTTGAACCGCGGCACGATCCAGTCGCCGGTCTCGACCATCTCGCGGGCGACCGTCGCGAAGCGGGCCTCGTCCTCGTCCCAGAGCGGCGTCGGCGCGGTGCCCACCGCGAGCGTGGCGAGCGTTGCGAGCACGACGAGCGTCACGGGGCGTTTCCAGTCCATCGGTGATTCCTTGGAGGGCGGTGGCATCAGTGGCGGGAGGACCGGGTCGCATCGACCGCGATCCGCGGCGGGTCGGTCGGCCCGAAGACCACCACTTCCTGGAGCGTGGGGAAGGAGGTCGACTTGCGGAGCACGCCGTAGTCGCAGGGCAGGGCCATCGCGAACGCCTCCTCGAACCGGGCGTTGATGACGACGTGGCCACCCGGGTTTTCCGCGACGAACGCGGCGGCGTCGGCGGGGCCGGAGAGGTTGGGCACGGCCCCGGCGGGCGCGATGCGGCCGGCGTAGAAGACGGCGCTGGCCGGAACGCCGAACGAGGCCACGGGCACAGGACCTGCCTTCGCCGCCGGGACCGCGGTGAAGAGCTGCCGAGTGCCGCCGGCATGGCCCGCGACTGCCGGGGCGACCGCCACGAGCAGACCGATCGTGCCGCAGGCGGTCGTCGCCCACGCGATCGCGGCCCGCTCCGGCCTGCCGGCCGACTGGAAGGCCCATGCCGCCGCGGCGCCGACGAGCGGCACCGCCCCGACGAGTCCGAGCCAGCTGCCGCTGTCGGCATAGTGCCGGACCGCGAGCGGCAGGCCCACGGCGAGCCCGATCCCCACGACCGCGAGGCATGCCCATGCGACCCGCATCCAGGTGTCGTTGGCGACCGACCGCCGGCGGATCCAGGCGGCGATGAATGCCCCCGTGGCCAGGGCCAGCGCCGGGTAGGCGGGCCAGACGTAGCCGGGGAGTTTCGTGCCGGCGAGTGAAAACGGCACGATCCACGCGGCCGCCCAGCAGACCGCCAGCCGCATGCCCATCGAGTCGGCACGCGCGGGGCCGCCGACGGAATGGCGGGCGTGCCCTGCGACGAGCAGCCAGGCGATCGACCAGGGGAACGTGCCGATCAGGAGCACCAGCGGATAGTAGACGAGGGCCGAGCCGGCATGCCCCTCCATCGGCGCCGCGAAGCGGCCGAGGTTGTGGACGAGGAGGAACTGTCGCAGCCACTCCCCCTCGGTGCGAACCGTGACCATGGCATACCAGGGGAGCGCCACGGCGATGGCGGTGCCGGCGATGACCGCCGGCCGTGTCGCTCTCCAGGCGGTCGGCAGGGAGGCCACGAGCCGGGCATGCAATGGCCCTGCACGGCCCGGATCGGACGCGGCCTGCCACCAGCAGAACGTGCCGAGCGCGATCAGCGGCGGAACGAGGCCCACCGGGCCCTTCGTCAGCATGGCGAATCCGCAGGCGACGCCGATCCCCACCGCCGACGCCAGCGGCAGCCGCGCGCCGCCGAACCGCCAGCCGAGGCCGTCCGGCCCCGGCACGCGGCAGCCGCGGACGAAGAGCCAGAGGGCGAGCGTCGTGAAGAAGGCGAGCGGCGCATCGGGGGTGGCGGCCCGGCCGGAGACTCCCGTCCACAGGCAGGTGGCCATCACGAGACCGGCCCAGAGCCCGACCTCGGGCCCGATCGCGGCTGCCGCCACGGCGGCGGTCAGCACGCAGGTCGCGATGGTGAGCACGGCCGAGGAGAGCCGGGCGCCGGTCTCGTTGACGCCGGCGACCGAGAATCCGGCAAGGTGCAGCCAGTTGACGAGTACCGGCTTCTCGACGCGGAGCCTGCCGTTGAAGGTGGGCACGATCCAGTCACCCGAGCCGCGCATCGCGAGCGAGCAGGCGGCGTTGCGGGGTTCGTCGTCGTCCCAGAGCGGAGGTCCGCCGAGGTTCGGCAGCAGCACGAGGGCGGCCGTGGCGGCGACGATCAGGCCGGTGGATCGCGCGAACGGCATGGGCTGGAGACCTGGCGGAACGACTGGGGCCCCGCCGCGGCACGAAACGTTTCGGGGCGGGGCGAAGGGGGCGGGAGAGTAGGCGTCGGTCCCGAGACGGGTCAAGCCATCCGGCGGGGGCTCAAATGTCGCTTTTTCAGCCGTTTCGGGCCGGTTGACCGCCCCCGGGGGACGGGTATGTTCAAGCATCGCCGCAGGGCCCGCGAGGGTGGCCGAAGCGGGGTCGTACGAGGCCGGAGGCCCGATCGTTGGCAGACGAACAGAACCCCGCGGCAGGCGACGAAACCCCCGCAGATCGCCCCGAGGGCGACGGCCTCCGCGACATCTCCGGCGGCCGTCTGATCGAGCTGCCGATCGAGCAGGAGCTCAAGGACAGCTACCTCACGTACGCGATGAGCGTGATCGTGAGCCGGGCGCTGCCCGACGTTCGCGACGGCCTCAAGCCATCGCAGCGGCGGATCCTGGTGGCCATGAACGACCTCAAGCTCTCGCCGGGCGCTGCCCGGGTCAAGTGCGCCAAGATCTCGGGCGACACCAGCGGCAACTATCACCCGCACGGTGAGAGCGTGATCTATCCCACGCTCGTCCGCATGGCCCAGGAATGGAACATGCGGCACGTGCTGATCGACAAGCAGGGCAACTTCGGCTCGATCGCCGGCCTGCCTGCCGCCGCCATGCGATACACCGAGGCGAGGCTCTCGCCGATCGCCTCCCTGATGCTCGACGACCTCGATCTCGACACGGTCGACTACGTGCCGAGCTACGACGAGCGGAACACCGAGCCGGTCGTCCTGCCGAGCCGGTTTCCGAACCTGCTGGTCAACGGCGCCGGCGGCATCGCCGTCGGGATGGCCACGAGCATCCCGCCGCACAACCTCGGCGAAGTCTGCCGCGCGCTCGTCGCGCTGATCGACAATCCGGCCGTGTCGATGGGCGAACTGCTGCAGATCGTGCCGGGCCCCGACTTCCCCACCGGCGGCATCGTGATGGGCCGCGAGGCGCTGCTTCGCGGCTACATGACGGGCCGCAGCACGATCACGCTCCGTGCCCGGGCCCACGTCGAGGAGTTCGGCAAGAACCGCCACCGCATCGTCGTCACCGAGATCCCCTACCAGCAGACCCGCGACGCGATCGAGGAGAAGATCGCCGAGCTCGTCAACGACGATCGCATCAAGGGCATCTCGGCGATCCGCAACGAGAGCGACCTCAAGGAGCCGGTGCGGCTGATCCTGGAGCTCAAGCGCGACGCCGACCCCGACGTCGTCCTGAACCAGCTCTACCAGTTCTCGCCGCTGCAGACGTCGTTCTCGCTGATCTTCCTGGCGCTGGTCGACGGGAAGCCGCGGATTCTCAGCTTCAAGAACATGCTGGAGGAGTTCCTCCGGCACCGCATGGCGGTCATCCGCCGCCGCACGCAGCACCTCCTCGCCAAGGCCCGCAGCCGCAAGCACACCCTCGAGGGTCTGCTGGTGGCGCTGGCGAACATCGACGAGGTGATCCGAATCATCCGCAGTTCGAAGTCGCAGGCCGAGGCGAAGGAGCGGCTCTGCCAGCTGCAGGCTCCGGCGGCGCTCCTCGAGCGGGCGCTCGGCGCCGAGGGCTTCGCCGTGCTTCAGGACGAGCGGGGCGCGGCTGAGAGCTACGGCCTCTCGCCGGTGCAGGCCGACGCGATCCTCCGGCTCACGCTCGGCCAGCTCGTGAATCTCGAGCAGGAGAAACTCGGCGGCGAGCATCGGGAGCTGCTCGCGAAGATCGGCGAGTTCCGCCGGATCCTCTCGAACGAGGCCCATATCAAGGCGCTCATTCGCGGGGAACTCGTCGAGCTCGAGGCGAAGCACGGCGACGACCGACGGACCGAGATCAGCGGCGAGGCGGGCGACATCCGCGACATGGCCGAACTGATCACCGAGGCCACCATGGTGGTCACGATCACCCGCTCCGGCTACGTGAAGCGGACGGCGGCCGACGTCTACCGGGCCCAGCGCCGCGGCGGCAAGGGGCTCATGGGGGCGAGTGCCGACGTGGAGGATCCGATCGAGCACCTCTTCGTGGCGAGCACCCACGACTGGCTGCTGGTGTTCACGACGCTCGGCAAGGTGTTTTCGATGCGGGTGTTCGAGCTGCCGGAGCTCGCCCGCGACGCCAAGGGGCGGGCCCTCGTCAACCTGCTGGAGTTCGAGCAGGGCGAGAAGGTGGCCGACTGCCGCGCCGTCGGGGGATTCGAGGATTCGAGCCAGTTCCTCATGCTCGCCACCCGCAGCGGCGTGGTGAAGAAGACGGCGCTCGAGCAGTATCGCCGCCGCCGCACGAAGGGCCTGATCGCCGTGAAGCTCCGCGAAGGCGACGAACTGGTGGACGCGGTGATCACGAAGCCGGGCGACGAGCTGGTGCTCGCGACCGCCAAGGGCATGGCGATCCGCTTCCCGGAGAGCGACGCCCGTCCGATGGGCCGCGACACGAGCGGTGTCCGCGGCATCAAGCTCGGCTCGGGCGACAGGCTCGTCGGCATGGTGGTGGCGGAGCCCGACGCCACGCTCCTCACGGTGTGCGCCAACGGCTACGGCAAGCGGACACCGTTCGGGGCGGGCACGCCCGTGTCGGGGCCGGCGCCCGGCGAGGAGGGCGACGAGGCTGCCGAGTCCGATGCTCCCGAGAGCGGCGGCGACGAGGCCGAGGGCGACGGCGGGTCGAGCGGCTCGCGGTATCGCACGCAGCGGCGCGGCGGGAAGGGCATCCGCGACATCAAGGCCACCGCCCGCAACGGCGAGGTGGTCTCGATCGTGTCGGTCCGTGACGCCGACCAGGTGCTGATGATGACGGCCCGCGGCAAGATCCAGCGGGTGAACGTTCACGAGATCCGGCCGATGGGCCGCAACACCCAGGGGGTGCGGATCATGCGGGTGGACGACGGCGACTCGCTGGCCGCGGTCGTCCCCGTGCCGCCGAGCGAGCAGGAGGAGGCCGACGCCCCGCCGGCCGCCGACGCGCCGCCCGAAGCGACCTGACACCCTCCGGAAAACGAGAGTCGATGCCATGCGGATCGCGGTCGTGGGGACGGGCTACGTGGGGCTCGTGACGGGCACCTGCTTTTCGGACAGCGGCAACACCGTCACCTGCCTCGACATCAACGCCGACAAGATCGCTCGACTGAACCGCGGCGAGATCCCGATCTACGAGCCCGGGCTCGAGGAGCTCGTGGAGCGGAACGCGAAGGCGGGCCGGCTCCGCTTCACGACCGACACCGCGGCGGCCATCCGCGACGCCGAGGTGGTGTTTCTCGCGGTGGGCACGCCCCCCGCCGCCGATGGCTCGGCGGACCTCTCCGCCCTCTGGAGGGTCGTCGAGTCGATCGGGCCGCACCTGCACCCCGCCGCCGTCGTGGTCACCAAGAGCACGGTGCCGGTCGGCACCTGTGCCGGGATCGAGGAGCGGCTGAAGGCCGCGCTCGGCCGCGATTGCCGGGTCGCCAGCAACCCGGAGTTTCTCAAGGAGGGGGCCGCGATCGAGGACTTCCAGAAGCCCGACCGGGTGGTGGTCGGAGCGCGATCCGCGGACGTCGCCGAGGTGCTGCGAACGCTCTACGCGCCGTTCCTGCGGACCGAGAACCCCTTTCTCGTCATGTCGCCCGAGAGCTCCGAGATGACGAAGTACGTCGCCAACGCCCTGCTGGCGACGAAGATCAGCTTCATCAACGAGGTGGCGAACCTCTGCGAGCGGATGGAGGCCGACATCGACGACGTCCGCCGCGGCATCGGCCACGACAGCCGGATCGGCTTCGCCTTCCTCTTTCCCGGCGCGGGCTACGGCGGCAGCTGCTTTCCCAAGGACGTGCAGGCGCTCGCCTCGATGGCCCGCGGCCGGGGGCTCTCGCCGCGGATCCTCTCCGCGGTGCACGAGACGAACCTCGCCCAGAAGCGGGTGCTCGGCGAGAAGATCGACGCCTGGTTCGGCGGCGACCTCGCCGGCAGGAAGATCGCCGTCTGGGGCCTGGCCTTCAAGCCGCGGACGGACGACGTCCGCGACGCGCCGGCGATCGACCTGATCGAGCGGCTCCTGGCCGGCGGCGCCGAGGTGACCGTGCACGACCCCGAGGCGATGGCGAACGTGCGGGCGATCTACGGCGACCGGCTCCGCTATGCCGACGATCCGCTCTCCGCGGTCGACGGGGCTGAATGCCTCGCGATCGTCACCGAGTGGAACGACTTTCGGCGGCCCGACTTCGATGCCATGGCCGCGCGGATGAAGGCGAAGGTGATCTTCGACGGCCGCAATCTCTACTCGCTCCGCGAGATGAAGTCCCGCGGCTTCGCCTACCACGCGATCGGCAAGGCTGCCGTCTGAGGGCGGCCACGCCCGATCCGCCCGATCGGGTGCGTGGCACGTGAAAGCTCACCGGCCGTCAGGTCGGTGAGCGGGATCCTTCACGGCAGTTTGACACGCGTTCCGGGGCAGGGTTCAATCTCCGCGCCCGGGAACTCGAGTCGGGCGGCGTCCGCCGCTCTCCCACGCGGGCCGCTGCCCGCCTCGTCATCTCACGTCATCTCACTGGAGTGATCAGATCGTGAAGCGATTCGCCCACGTCGCCCTCGCCGCCGTCGCCCTCGTCGTCCTCACCCTCGCCGGCTGCGGCGGAGCACCGGTCAATCCGGAGGCGCCGCCGGGGGGTGCCGCCAATCTCTTCTACTTGATCTGGTGGTGCGTGTGCGTGGGCGGTGCGGTGCTCGCCCTCTGGAAGGCCTGGCAGTTCTTCCAGTGGATGGAGGCCCAGAACGCCGGCACGCCGAAGATGATCGAGATCGCCGGCTACGTGCGGACGGGCGCCGACGCCTACCTCAAGCAGCAGTACAAGGTGGTCGGCTGGGCGTTTCTGGCGATCTGCATCCTCCTGCTCTGGATGGCGCTGGGGCTGGGCGTGCAGAGCCTCTGGGTGCCGTTCGCGTTTCTCTCGGGCGGGTTCTTCTCGGGCCTCGCCGGCTGGTTCGGCATGAAGACGGCCACGCTCGCGAGCAACCGCACCGCCGCCGGCGCCGAGCGGTCGCTCAACGAGGGCCTGCAGATCGCCTTCCGCTCGGGCGCCGTGATGGGGCTCACGGTTGTCGGGCTCGGTCTGCTCGACATCATGGTCTGGTTCTTCATCCTCTACTGGCTCGTGCCGATGCTCGGCTTCACGCCGCTCTCACTCGAGGAGATCACCGTGACCATGCTCTGCTTCGGCATGGGAGCGAGCACGCAGGCACTCTTCGCCCGCGTGGGCGGCGGCATCTTCACCAAGGCGGCCGACGTCGGCGCCGACCTCGTGGGCAAGGTCGAGCACTCGATTCCCGAGGACGACCCCCGGAACCCCGCCACCATCGCCGACAACGTGGGCGACAACGTGGGCGACGTGGCCGGCATGGGGGCCGACCTCTACGAGAGCTACTGCGGCTCGATCCTGGCGACCGCCGCCCTGGGCGTGGCCGCCTTCACGGGCGACGGCGCGATGCAACTCAACGCCGTGTTCCTGCCGATGGCCATCGCGGCGGTCGGCACGATCCTCTCCGTGTGGGGCATCTACCAGGTCCGCACCCAGGAAGACTCGTCGCAGAAGGCCCTCCTGGCGGCGCTCGCCAAGGGGATCAACTTCTCGACCGTGGCCATCGTGGCCGCCACCTTCGGGATCACGTTCCTGCTCATGCGGGGCTTCTCGCACATGGGCGTCGCGGTCTCGGTGATCGTGGGCCTTGTGGCCGGCTGGCTGATCGGCAAGTGGACGGAGTACTCGACGAGCAACGAGTACACGCCGACGAAGGAACTCGCCGACCAGGCGGTCACCGGCCCGGCCACGATCATCATCGGCGGCGTGGCCGAAGGCATGCTCTCGACGTGGGCCCCGGTGCTGATCACCGGCGCGGCCACGCTCCTCGCCTTCGGGTTCGCCAACGGCTTCAACTTCAGCGACCCGAACCAGTTCGCCCTCGGCCTCTACGGCGTGGGCATCGCGGCGGTCGGCATGCTCTCCACCCTCGGCATCACCCTGGCGACCGACGCCTACGGCCCGATCGCCGACAACGCGGGCGGCAACGCCCAGATGGCAGGCCTGCCGGAGATGGTTCGCGAGCGGACCGACGCGCTCGACGCGCTCGGCAACACGACGGCGGCCACCGGCAAGGGCTTCGCGATCGGCTCGGCCGCCCTCACGGCGCTCGCGCTCCTGGCGGCCTACGTCGAGGAGGTGCGGATCGGCTTCGACCGCTGGGGCCACGCGGCCGTCGTCACCCGTGACGGGGTGCAGGAGGTGGCGGCCGGAGGCAGCAAGCTCGCAGCGGGCGACTGGATGAAGCTCGCCGATGGGCTCGTGGTGTCGGTCGGCGACAAGGCGGAGAGCAACCGCGTGTTCATGGTGCTCGACCCCGCGGTCGTCAACGGCCGCAAGGGCCGCGACGGCAAGGAACTGCTGCCCCCTGCCGTCGAGGGCCTGGCGGGTGCCGTCCGCAACGCCGTGGCCAAGACGGCCCCGGCGCCGGAACTGGTCGAGCGGCTCGTCAACGAGAACCGGATCGTGGACGTGAAGAAGGCCACCATGCAGGACTACATGCGGTTCTACGACGTGACGCTCATGAACCCCAAGGTGCTCGTGGGCATGTTCATCGGTGCCATGAGCGTGTTCGTGTTCTGTGCCCTGACGATGAAGGCCGTGGGGCGGGCGGCGAAGGGGATGGTGGAGGAGGTCCGCCGCCAGTTCCGCGAGAAGCCGGGCATCATGGAGGGGACGGAGCTTCCCGACTATGCCGCACCGGTGGCGATCAGCACGAAGGCAGCGCAGAGGGAGATGGTGCTGCCCTCGGTGCTCGCCCTGGCCGTGCCGGTGGTGGTCGGCCTGCTGCTCGGCGTGGGCGGCGTGCTCGGCCTGCTGGTGGGCGGCCTGACGACCGGCTTCTGCGTGGCCGTGTTCATGGCCAACTCGGGCGGTGCCTGGGACAATGCCAAGAAGCACATCGAGAGCGGCGTGCACGGCGGCAAGGGCAGCGACGCCCACAAGGCGGCCGTCGTGGGCGACACGGTGGGCGATCCCTTCAAGGACACCAGCGGCCCGAGCCTCAACATCCTCGTGAAACTCATGAGCATGGTGAGCGTGGTGGTCGCCGGCCTCGTCGTGCGGTACTCCCTCGAGGCGCTGGGCATCTTCTGAGCACGCCGTCGAGTGGCGCGGCGTGGCCGGTCGGCGACATGCTCGGAGCCGGCGGACGTTGCTACGGAATGCCCCGGCGGAACCCGGCGCACCGCGTGAGGCGCACCGTGCACCGGCTCCTGCGCGTGCCCCGACCGGCCACTCGCCCAGCGATGTGCCTGAAGCACTTGCCGGCAGGTTCGGCGGAGAGGGTCGGGGGAACGCGCAGGAGACGGTGCGTTTTGCGGACGTTTGACGAGGCCGTACCGTAAGGGCAGAGAACTCGCAAAACCCGCCGGCTCCGAGCATTTCACCGCCCGCTCCGAATGGGCATCGGGCTGCCGACTGAACTGAGTCACCGACGGCGTAGGCCTTTCTGATGCAACCCGGATTCGCCTTCGAGATCGAGGCCACCGACGGCGCGGCACGGGCGGGCACGCTCACGACGCCGCACGGGAGCGTGCCCACGCCCTTGTTCATGCCGGTGGCCACGCTCGCCAGCGTCAAGGGAGTCGACATCGGCCGCGTCCGCGAGACGGGCGCGGGGATGGTGCTCTCCAATGCGTATCACCTCCACCTCAGGCCCGGCGAGGAGCTCGTCGGGCAGGCCGGCGGGGTGGCGGCGTTCATGGGCTGGAACGGCCCGACGCTCACCGACTCCGGCGGCTTCCAGGTGTTCAGCCTCGCGCGGCAGGTGAAGGTGACCGAGGAGGGGGCCTTCTTTCGATCGCACATCGACGGCCGCGCGGTCGAGTTCACGCCCGAGAACTCCATGCGGATCCAGCAGCGGATCGGTGCCGACGTGGCCATGCAGATGGATCACGTCGTCGCCCTGCCCGCTGAGCGGGTGGTCGTGGAGGACGCGATGCGGCGGTCGCTTCGCTGGGCCGAGCGCTGCCGGGCGGCCCACACGCGGGCCGATCAGGCGCTGTTCGGCATCGTGCAGGGGGGGCTCGATCCGGAGCTCCGCCAGGAGAGCGCCGAAGGGCTGAGGGCCATCGGCTTCCCCGGATACGCCGTCGGCGGCCTGTCGGTGGGGGAGGGGCCCGAGGCGATGGTGGCGGCGCTGCACGCGACCACTCCCCACCTTCCCGCGGATCGGCCGAGGTATCTCATGGGCGTGGGCCAGCCCGAGGACATCATCGCCGCCGTCGCCGCCGGCATCGACATGTTCGACTGCGTCCTGCCGACACGGTGCGGCCGCAACTCGCTCGTCTACACGTTCGCCGGCCAGGTGCGGCTCCGCAACGCGAAGTACGCCGCCGATGAGCGGCCGCTCGAGGAGGACTGCCCCTGCGTGGCCTGCCGCCATGGCCGGAGCTACCTGCGGCACCTCTTCATGGCCGGCGAGATGCTCGGGCCGGTCCTGGCTTCGATCCACAATCTCACCTTCTACCAGAGGCTCGTGGGCCGGCTCCGGAGGGCGATCGTCGCAGGCAGGCTCGCTGCGGAGCAGGCCGACCTCCGTGCGGGCATGGCGGTCGCCGAGGCAGGCGACGCCACGTCGTGACCCGCGTGCGGACGCGCCGCGTCCGCACGCGGCGTGTGGCACTTGTCGCTCGCGCGAAGGAACCACTACATTTTGCGGCTTGGAATGCAGGGTCCGTCGGGCCCCGCGGCAGCGCCGGTGCCGGATGGCCCATGATTGATTTTTCGCCGATCGTGTTTCCCGCCGCCTCGTCGGGTGCCTGCGCGTTCCTCGCACAGGCTGCCGGGGCGGGCGACCGCCCCGAGGCGATGGCGCTGCAATACCTGCCGCTCCTGGCGATCGCCGCGGCCGCCTACCTGCTCCTCTTCCGGCCGGAGCGGGAGCGGGCGAAGAAGCAGCAGGAACTCCTTTCGGGGCTCAAGAAGAACGACCGCGTCGTCACCGCCTCGGGAATCTGCGGGACGGTCGCCTCCGTCGACCGCGAGGCCGACCGGGTGACACTCAAGATCGACGAATCGACCAACGCGAAACTGACCGTGACGCTCTCGAGCGTGGCCCGGGTGATCCGCGAGGGGGCGGGCGAGGCCGACGAGGGCGGCGCCGGCTGAGCCGGCCTTCATCATCAACACTGCAGGCAACGGGATTCACGCATGAACATGTCGAGCATCGCTGTGGGCATCATCGCGCAGGCTGTGGCGGCGGGGGCTCCTCCCGCGGCTGCCGTCCCGTGGTGGCGGGAGAGCTGGGCTGCGTGGGGCATCACGCTTCTCACGCTCGCCGTCCCGCTGGTGCTGGCCCGTCTGATCGCGGGCGGCCTCCGGGCGATCGACATGTGGGGTCGGATCGCCGCGGTGCTGGTGGCGGCGGCGATCGGCGGGGTGGTCTGCTGGCTCGGATGGCCACCGCGGCTGGGCATCGACCTCAAGGGCGGTCTGATCCTCGTCTACGAGGTCGACAGTTCGAAGCAGGTTGCCTCGCGCGTCGATGACACGGTGAGCCGGGTCGAGGCGATGCTCACGTCCCAGGACGGCGCGCAGGGCGCGCTCACCCGCCGGGCCGGTGGTGGCGTGACGGTCCGGCTGGCGACACCCGACGAGCGGTCGCGGGAGGCGTTCCTCTCGTCGCTGCGGGACGCGACCTTCGACCGGGTGGCGGTGCGGGAGACGGCCCGCCGGGCGACCGCCGACGCCCTCGAAGTCGACTACGACATCGTGCCGGAGAGGACGGCCGTGGCGATGGACAAGCTGGTCGCGGCCGTGAGCCGCCGCGTGAACCCGGGCGGACAGAAGGAAGTCACCGTCCGCCAGTATGGGCTCGACCAGATCGAGGTGATCATCCCGGAGGTCGAGCAGTCCGAGGTCGACCTCATCAAGCGGATCGTGTCGAGCGCGGGCGTGCTCGAGTTCCGGATTCTCGCCAATCGGGAGGATGCCCGACATCAGGCCGCGATCGCGCTCGCCGAGAAGTCGGCCGGCCAGTCGGTCCGGCAGGGCGAGGAGTCGATCGCCCGTTGGGCGCAGGTGGACGTGCGGAAGATGGATCCGTCCGACGACCGGCGGCTCGTCACTCGGCAGTCGCCCGACGGCGTCACCGAAATCCTCGTGATCAACGATCCCTTCACCGTCACCGGCGGCGACCTCTCGAGGGTCGGCGCCGACATCGACCAGAACTTTTCGCCGTGCGTCGAGTTCATGCTCACCTCCAACGGTGCCGCCCGCTTCGGGCTGCTCACGGGCCGGAACCTTCCCGACCCTGCCAACGGGCTCGAGAGCCGGCTGGCGATCCTGCTGGACGACGTCGTCCAGTCAGCGCCCGCCATCAAGAGCACGATCACCTCCTTCGGCCAGATCACCGGCAACTTCAAGCAGCCGGAAGTGGATTTTCTCGTCGAGGTGCTCAATGCCGGCAGCCTGCCGGCCGCCCTCCAGAGCGAACCGATCAGCGAGCAACGGATCAGTTCGCAGCTCGGAGACGACACGATCAAGTCGGCCCGCCTTGCGATGATGCTGGCCACGATCCTGGTGCTCGCGTTCATGCTCGCCTACTACCGGTTTTCCGGGTTCGTGGCCGACCTCGCGGTGCTCCTCAACATCGTGCTGGTCGTGGCGGTGATGATCTCCGTCAAGGCGGCGTTCACGCTCGCCGGCCTGGCGGGGCTGGTGCTCTCGGTCGGCATGGCGGTCGACGCCAACGTGCTGATCTACGAGCGGATGCGGGAGGAGATCGACCGTGGCGCCGCCGTGCGGATGGCGATCCGCAACGGGTTCGCCCGGGCCTTCTCGACCATCGTCGACTCGAATCTCACCACGCTGATCACTGCGGTCGTGCTGTTCGCGATCGGCACGGACCAGCTCAAGGGGTTTGCCGTGACGCTGTTCTTCGGCCTGCTCCTCAACCTGTTCACGGCGGTGTTCTGCTCCCGGGTGGTGTTCGACCTTGCGGAGCGGAACCGCTGGATCACCTCGCTCTCGATGGCGCGGATCTTCGGCCAGCCGAAGCTGCAGTTCGTGAAGTGGATGAAGCCGGCGATCCTGGGGTCGCTCCTGTTCATCGGGCTCGGGGTCTTCGCCGCCGCGCAGCGAGGGAAGGGGCTGTTCGACATCGACTTCACCGGGGGCACGAGCGTGCAGGTCGAGTTCAAGCCCGATCAGCCTCTCGACATCGCGGAGGTCCGCAAGGCCGTCGCGGGGCTGCCCGACGCGGCGGTCAGCGCCGTGACGGTGGCGGACGGGGCGAAGGATCTCCGCTACAAGATCGACACCTCGCTGCGGGGCGAGGACGCCGACGAGGTGGAGGGTACGATCCGCGACCTGTTCCCCGGCAGGCTGGCGACCTACGGCATGGAGATCGGAGGCATCTCGTCGCAGCCGCGGCAACCCGCCGGCGACGGCAAGGCCGAGGATGCGGCTCCGCCGGCCAGCACGGTCGCGAAGCTCACGTTTCCGCAGAAGATCAGCAGGCCGACGCTCCGGGCGACGGTGCAGGCCGCTCTCGACGCCGAGAAGATCGGCGACGCCGACTTCGACATCGCCTCGTCCGAGCCGGGGGCGTCGACCGGGAAGGCCTGCGGCGAGTGGAGGCTGACCACGTCGCTCGACGCCGATTCGGCAAGGGGCATCCTCGAGGGCGTGAAGGCGAATCTCGCCGAGACGCCCGTCTGGCTGGCGGCGAACTCGATCGGCGGCAAGGTCGCCGGCAACACCCAGGTCACGGCCGCCTATGCCCTGCTGGCGAGCCTGCTGATGATCGTGTTGTACGTCTGGATTCGGTTCCAGAACGTGGCCTTCGGCGTCGCGGCGGTGGTGGCGCTCGCCCACGACGTGCTGGTGGCGGTCGCCTGCCTCGCCCTGAGCACCTTCGTGGCCCCTTACCTGGGCTGGGCGCTGGTCGACGACTTCAAGATCAGTCTCGACGTGGTGGCGGCCCTGCTCACGATCATCGGATTCTCGATCAACGACACGATCGTGATCTTCGATCGGCTCAGGGAACTCCGGGGCAAGGCCAGGTTCGTGACGGCCGACATGGTCGATCGGGCGGTCAACCAGACCCTCAGCCGCACGGTGCTGACGTCGGGAACCGCCCTGCTGGCGACGCTGATCCTCTACGCCGTCGGCGGCCAGGGGATCCACGCCTTCGCGTTCACCATGCTGGTCGGCATCATCGTGGGAACGTACAGCACGATCTACATCGCCTCGCCGCTGGTGCTCTGGCTCCAGCACGTCTTCGCCGGCGAGCCCGGGGCGGCCACGTCGACCTCGGCCCGCACGGCCTGACTGCCGGAGGCCGCGGCAGGCTGGGCAAGGGCTGCCGGTGGTGCCGGCGGTGCGGACGCGGGTCGCTTCGTTGAAGGACGGGCCAGCGAGTCCGAGGGCTCCCGGATCGCCCGAGTGGCGCATGGTTGGCGTGGGTCGCCGTCCATGCCGGGGGCGCGGCCCACCGGAGGACGACGCATGGGCAGGCTCGCGGGTCTGGTGAGGTTCATCGTCGGGGCGGCGATGGTGGCCGGCGGCGGGATGCTGATCCTGCCGTGTGCGCGTCTGGTGTTCGCCGGGTTGGAGGCGTCCGGTCAGGCGACGGCTGTCCCGGCTCTCGGAGCGGCCCCCGCCGTCGGCCATGCTCCGGCGGCTCCCCTGCCGCCATCGCAGGCGGCCATGCCGCCCCAGGCCAGTTGGCTGGTTCCCGAGACGGCGTTGCCGCCGGCCGTGGAGTTTCGCGGCGACTACGTGCCGCCGACACCGCCGGATCGGCTGCCGGCCGTGCCGCCCTCGCTCGGCGCGGAGGGGCCGGGCATGAACGGCACGTACCGTTCGACCCTCGCGGTGCCACCGCCGCCTCTGCTCGACGCTCAGTCGCCGCCGCCGGCGGCGACGGCTGCGTCGGAGGCACCGCGGCCCTCGGTTTTCGGTGAGCCGCCGGCAGCGGTGGCGCCGCCGGCGACCTACGCCATCCGTGATGGCGACGATCTCACGGGGATCGCCATCCGGTTCTACGGCCATCCCGCCGCCGCCGCCGCGGTCTGGGCCGCAAATCGCGACGTGATTCCCGATCCCGCCCTGCTGCCGATCGGTGTCAGCTTGCGGATGCCGCCGCCATGGTCGGTTCCCGGCCTTCCCGGGGCCACGGCCGATGCCGGCCGTTCGATCGACCCGCCGCTGGCCACGGCCGGTCCAAGGCCGATGCCCGCCTCATCGGCCAGTGCGTCGTGGCTCGCCGGAGGCCGTGCCGAGGCCCCGGCTGCGGCGCCCCGCCTCCCGTCCACCGGCACCGTGCGACTGGCACCTGGGGAAACGCTCGAGTCGCTCGCGGTGCGATTCTATGGCGACCGCACGGCGGCGGCGCGGATCTGGGAGGCCAATCGCGACCGGCTCCGCAGCCCCGAGCTCGCGGTCGCGGGCATGGAGTTACGGCTTCCCTGACGCCCCGACGGGGGGCGAACCGCTTCCGTGCAGGTCCGCAGGATGCGGCCCGGTCACGAGGACCTGGCGTTCACGATCTTCACGAATGCTTGGATCAGTGCGGCCGGGTCACCGCGGGGAGCCCGCATCACGGCGAGCGCGTCGGCGGTGCGGTCCGCCTGGCCGGTGAACATCAGCAGCGAAGCCTCCTCGGCACTGACCGGAGAAGCCCCCCGGTCGTTGCCCGGCGGAAAGCGGCTGTCGAACCACGCATCCGGACGCTGCCTCTTGAGCGCGTCGAACACCTTCGAAGCGTCGCGGTCTCCGCGGCCCGCGATCACGAGGACGGGAACGTTCCGCCCGACCGCCGCCGAGGCGAGCATGGGCGAGAACTGGACTCCCTTCGCCACGAACGGCGGGCTGATCATGATGAGCCCGGCCACCTCGCGGCCCTGCGGTCCGCTGGCGATGTCGGGCCACGAGGCGTCGGCGATCGTCCAGGCCGAACCGAGCATCGCCCCGAGCCCCGAACCGACGACGAACAGCGGCGCCCGGGGGATCTTGCCCGCATCGATGCCCCGCCTGATCCAGGTTCGAAGGCATTCGATGTCACCGCGGACCCCCGCCTGGTCCCGCATTCTTCCGTCGCGACTGGCCGCAATCATCTCCAGGTCGGGTTTGCGCAGCGACTTCGTCGGATCGGGATCGCCCATGGGCTGACGCGACAACTTCGACTCGCCGTGACCACGGAGATCCGGGACCACGACCGTGCATCCAGCGGCCTGCAGCGACTTCGCGAGCGGCTCGACCGTCCGATGCGAGCCACCCAGATCGTGGATCAGGATCACCGTCGCCACCGGGGGAGCCGACTCGGGTGCCGGATAGTGCCAGGCGGCGATTTCGACGCCGTCGGTGGTTGGGTCGAGGTTCTTGATCCGGGCCGGTTCCAGGGGGTCGGTGGTCGCGGGCGTGGCTGCGGGGGCGGCCGCCGGCTGGGAAAGGGCCGGCCCTGTCGTGCCGACGACGGCTCCGACCATGACGAGCGGAATGACCACGAAATGAAAAAGGGGTCGCATCACGCGAAATCCGGGCCAAACCCGGCACCTGCGGGAGTGGGGCGAAACCGAGGCGGCATGGAATAGAATACGTGGATCCGGTCGAATAGTTCCATGGGCCTTGGCAGTTCGGGCCTTCGGCCCGGGGCGGCACCACTGCCCGCGGGCCTCGTCGAGACGTCGGGGGTGGTCATGTCCGTAGTCGATTCGGCACGTCGATGGTGGCAGCAGCAGACCGGCGAGGAGGAGACTCCTCTCGACGGTGACACGCCTGCGTGGGCGGTGAGCCTCGTGATCCACGTCGTCGTGCTGCTCTCGATGGCCCTCATCGGACTGCCGAGGCTGGAGTCCGCAAAGCGGGCGATCGCCATCGTCTCGCCCCCGGCGGTCGAGGACGATGTGCTGCTGGAGCCGGAGATGACCGTCGCTCCCACGGAGGAGTCGGCCGTCGCCGACGCCGAGACGGCGGACGTCGACGTGACCAACGCGGTGGCCCCCGTTCTGTCGCCAGACCCGGTTGTGACCGTCGATCTCACGGAGGCGATCGACGCGGAGCTCGTGGCCGTCGATACCGAGGAGATGCCGTCCGGCGCCGAACTCGGCGCGTTCATGGAGGCCGGCACGGTCGGCACCGGCGAGACCGGCGTGGGCACGTCCAACGCCAGCGGTGCCGTCGACAGGCTCACGCTCGAGATCAACAACTCGCTCCAGCAGCGGCCGACGCTGGTCTGCTGGGTCTTCGACCAGTCGGTGAGCCTCGCGGGCCAGCGGAAGGAGATCGCGAGTCGGCTCGGCAGGGTGTTCGACGAGCTCGGGATCGCGGAGGGCGGACCGGCCGACAAGGCCCTGACGAATCTCGTGTTCGCCTACGGGCAGAAGGTGGGCAAGGTGATCGGGGAGCCAACGCCGGATCCGCAGCGGGTGGTCCGTGCGATCGAGTCGATCCCGGTGGATGACTCGGGCGTGGAGATGACCTTCTCGGCGATCGCGGAGGCTGCCAAGGCCGCCAAGGCGGTGCGTGGTTCCGCCGCCCGGCGCAACGTGATGATCATCGCGTTCACCGACGAGGTCGGGGACGACCAGAAGTTCGCCGACGTCGTCGCCCGCTCCTGCCGCGCCGAGGCGATGCGGGTGTACGTCGTGGGAGTCCCCGCGCCCTTCGGGCAGGGGGAGGTGGCGATCAAGTTCCGCGAGTTCGATCCGCAGTTCGCCGACGACGTGCAGTGGGCCAAGGTGCAGCAGGGGCCCGAGACCCTCTACCCGGAGGCGGTGCGGATTCGGTCCGGCAACGAGGCTGACGAGCCCATGGATTCCGGGTTCGGCCCGTTCAGTCTTTCCAAGCTCTGCGCGGAGACCGGCGGCATCTACTTCTGCGTCCACGCCAACCGCAACGCGAGCGGCCGGGTCGGGGACGGCGACGTGGCCGACATGTCGTCGCGGCTCCGCTACTTCTTCGATCCCGAGGTGATGCGGGCCTACCGGCCCGATTACCAGCCGGCGGCGAAGATCGAGCAGATGCTCGCCGGCAACCGGGCGATGCGGTCGCTCGTCGACGCGGCGAAGGCCTCCGAGATCGCCCCGATGGACTCGCCGCGCACCGAGTTTCCCCGGCAGGACGATGGAGCCCTGGTGAATCTGCTCAACGACGCCCAGAAGAAGGCGGCGGTGCTCCAGCCCAAGGTCGATTCCCTCTACGCGACGCTGGCGGCTGGGCTGCCGGACCGCGAGAAGGTGAAGGAGAAGCGGTGGCAGGCCGGGTATGACCTGGCCATCGGCCGCGTGCTGGCCCTCAAGGTGCGAACGGACGCCTACAACATCATCCTCGCCCAGGCGAAGACCGGGATGAAGTTCAAGGATCCGAAGAACGACACCTGGAAGCTGGTGCCCGACGACGACATCTCCAAGCTTGGGTCGCAGACGGAGAAGCTGGCCACCCAGGCCCGCATGTTCCTGACACGGGTGGTCGACGAGCATCCGGGCACTCCGTGGGCTCACCTCGCCGCGGCCGAACTTCGCCGGCCGCTTGGCTACCGCTGGGACGAGATGCACACCGGTGTCAATGCGCCGAAGACCGGTGGGGGAGGTGGCGGCCGGCAGCGGGACGACATGAAGCGCACGGTGGCGCCGCCCAAGCCGAAGCGGCCGCTGAAAAACATCTGACCCCGTGTTCACAGCCTGAGTTGGCTCGGGGCTCCTCATGCCCTCTCGCCGGACGTTCGTCTTGGCCCCCCAGGCCTCGACTCACTGCATGTCCGCTGCGCTTCGCCATCCTGGCTGTGCTTGCTCCCATAGCCCGCTC
>CAIKWU010000103.1 GCA_903831155.1 uncultured Planctomycetaceae bacterium
TCTCCGCGGCCACTCGAACATCTCGATGCTTCTGTCGCGTCACTGGGATGCGAACATCCTCGATCGCGTCGCCAGGATGATGGGGTTCGGGGTGGTCCGTGGCAGCACCTTCAAGGGGGGCTCGACGGCGCTGCGGGAACTTGCGGAACGGGCCGCCGAGGGAAATCTCACGATCACGCCCGACGGCCCGCGGGGGCCGCGGCGGACGCTCGCCCCGGGATGCGTGTTTCTCGCAAGCACGCTCGGAATCCCGATCGTGGCGATGGGCATGGGCTACGACCGGCCCTGGCGGGCGGGCACCTGGGATCGATTCGCGATTCCGCGGCCGTGGTCGCGGGCGCGTGGCGTGATCAGTCGCGCGATCGCGATTCCGCCGGGGCTCGACCGCGACGGGATCGAGCGGCACAGGCTGGGCGTGGAGCGGCTGCTCTCGCACCTCTCCGACGAGGCCGAGGCGTGGGCGATGTCGGGTCGGCGGCGGGCCGGACAGCGGCCGGCTCGCAAGGAGCCGTCGCGGGTCGCGGCTCGGGCGGCTGCGCTGCCGGGGCCGGCGGGCGTCAGCCTCGATGTCGAACTCGAACGCTGCGGCCTGCCGCTCCGGGCCGACGGTACGGCCACGCCAGCCGTCGATTTCGACGAGGACCGGCCCGCGGCCTGACGCCGGATCAGCGGGCCAGCCGCTGGAGCCGACGCTCGAGCGCGTCGAGCACTCCACGGAGGCGGCCGATCTCCCGGCGGATCTCACCGGCCTCGGCCGAGTCGCTCGTCACCGGCATCCGGCTCGTCCGCGGCGCCGCGCCGCTGCTCTCCAGCGACGGCACTGCCGTGGGCTGCGGAGACGTCTCACCGATGAGCGCCTGCTCCAGCGGCGCCTCGAGCGGCTGCAGGACCACATCGGCGCGTCGTCCGGTCCCGCCCGGCAGGACGAACTCGACCGGGATCGGCCGGTTGACGGGGCCCGACGTGACGATTCTCGTGAGGTCGTTCGGTGACCGCACCGGCTGGTCGTTGAGCCGGACGATCACGCTGCCCGGAGGGATGCCGGCCCGCGACGCGGGGAGGTCTCCGACGACTCCGATGACGTAGGCGCCGGACTCGTCGCCGAGCCGAAAGCGGGCGCGGGTGTCGGCGTCGAGCGGCACGGTCCGCACGCCGAGCGCGGTACGGCCGCGCACGCCCGACACCGGAACGGCGGCGGGAGACGCCGAAGGGAGCGTCGCGGGGGGAGGGGTCGAGACCGTGCCCCACGTTGCAGGCTCGGAGGGCCGCGATGGCGGCGGCGATGATGGCGGAGCGGCGGCGACGTCCGCGGGCGTCACGGGGGGCCGCGGCGGCGCGAGCACCGAGGGCATGGGAGCGGCCGGCCCGGTGCCCGGCGCGGCCGATTCGGGAGCCGCCGGGCGATCGCGGCCGGCTGCCACGGCCGGCCGTGGTTCCGCCACGACATCGACCTCCGCCACCCGATCCCCGCGGGCGATGGCGACACGGACCCGCTGGCCAGAGGCGATGGCGGTGAATGCCTGGGCCACTTCGTCGGCATTGCGGGGCACGACGCCGTTGATGCTCGTGAGGTCGTCGCCTGTCACGATGCCCGCCGCGGCGGCCGGCCCGCGTGGGACGACTTCGACGATCGACCACCGGCCGGGCACCGCCGACTCGGCCACCGCCATCCCCAGCCACCCGTTCGGCAACGAACCAGCGACCGTGGCTGCCGGCGGCTCGGCTCGAACCGCCGCGGTGTCCGTATTCGGGGCGAGCACCGAGGCAGGGCCCGGAGGGGTCACGGGCTGCTCGCGGGCCGGATCGGCGGGCCTCGCGAACGGCAGGGCGATCGGTTCGCCGATCGAGATGTCACCCGGCGCGAACGTGGGCGGCTGAACGGGCTCCTCGGCGGCCGCGCACAGGCACACGCCTGCCGCCGCGACACTCGCGATGCCCATGATCGTGCATCCGCCCTTCGTCCACATCGTCGATCCTCGACTTCACGCTCGGCCGCCGCCGGTGGGCACCGAAGGGGCGGTGGTCGTCCTGCCCACGGTCGGCAGTATAGGGCAGAATGATCCGCACGGCAGTGGTCGCGTCGATTCGGCGGCGCCACGGGCCGGCGACGTTGATTCACAGGTTTCGCACCGCCTCCGAACGTGGACACGTGTACGGCGACGAGGCGGTTGGATCGCGGTTGCGCGGCCCCGTGCGTGTCGAGTCGACGCATCGCAATCGCCGTGATGGCCACGCGATGCTGTCATGGTTTGACAGCACTCTGCACCCCCCTATACTCGCGCCGCGTCGTGACGATCTCGCCATCGACGCGACGTGACAGCAAGGATGTCAGGCCATCCGGGATCGCATGATTCCGGGCCAGGAAGGATCCATGGGGAACGCCACCATCGTCGCCGCGACGCTCGCCGATGGTTCGTCCGCGGCTGCCGTGCTCACGGCGTTCCGGGGGCGGATCGGCGCAGACAGGTTCGCCGTCTGGTTCGGCGACGCGGCTCGCGTGAGCGTGGCGGCCGACCATCACGCGGCCACGACGGTGACGATCGCCGTGGGTTCCGGATTCACGCACGAGTGGCTCTGCCGGACGTTCAAGGCCGAGTTCGCGGCGGCCGTGCACGAGGTCTGCGGCCCGTCGGCGCTGGTGCGGTGGGAGGCGGGTGAGGCCCCCAGCGAGCCGGCGAAGGCCGCCGCCCCAGCCGCGGCGGCATCACCCGGACGTCGGCGGCGGGGTGAGCCGGGAGCGGCGGAGGGGCCTCGGGGCGGTAGCGGTCGGGGCTCGCCGCCGCAGGAAGCGGGGCCGAGGCCGGCCGCGGCGCCCAGCCGCCGCGTGGCCCATCGGCTCGAGGATTTCATCGTCGGCCCCAGCAACCGCATGGCCTGCGGCGCGGTCGAGATGGCGGTCGCCCGTCCGGGCGAAATGAGCCCGTTGGTGATCCACGGTCCGAGCGGCGTGGGCAAGACGCACCTGCTCGAGGGGGCCTGCGAACGGATGCGGCACGTGCACCCGGCCGCGACGCCGGTCTGCCTGTCGGCCGAGCAGTTCACGACCGCGTTCCTCCAGGCTCTCCATGGCGGCGGCCTGCCAGGCTTCCGGCGGACGTGCCGAGGTGCGGACCTGCTCGTGATCGACGACGTGCAGTTCTTCGTGGGAAAGAAGGCGACGCTCCTCGAGTTTCAGCACACCATCGATGCCCTCCAACGGCTCGGCCGGCAGGTGATCCTCGGGTGTGATCGCGAGTTCGACGCCCTCCCCGATCTGGGAGCCGACCTGCTCACGCGGTGCCGCGGCGGCATGACGGCCCGGATCCTGCCCCCGGACTACGACGTGCGCCGCGGGATCGTGGCGGCGATCTTCGCCAGGCGGGGCATCTCCGTTCCGGACGACGTGATTCACTTCATCGCGAGCTCCATGACTCGACACGCCCGGGAGCTGTACGGGGCGGTGAATCGTCTCGAGGCGACCAGCACGATGCTCGGCCTGCCCATCAGCCTCGGCATGGCCGAGGAGTCGCTCGCCGACCTCGTCCGTTCCAGCGGCAGGAGCGTCCGCCTCGCCGATGTCGAGCGGGCTGTCTGCAAGGCGTTCGGCATCGATGGCGGTGATCTCCAGTCGTCGCGTCGGTCTCGGTCCACCAGCCACCCGCGGATGCTGGCGATGTTCCTCGCCCGCAAGCACACCCAGGCCGCCCTCGCCGAGATCGGCGGCTACTTCGGCCGCCGCAGCCACTCCACGGTGATCGCCGCCCAGAAGGCCGTGGGCGATTGGGTGGCCTCGGGCACCCGCATCGTGCTCGCCGACGCGGCGTGGGACGTGGAGGAGGCGATCCGCCGCGTCGAGGACGTGCTCCGCGCGGGCTGAGCCGTCCTGCAACGTCAGCGGTCGGCCGGACGTTCTTCCAGGCTCGCCTTGTACCTGACGCTCGACTGCGGGCCGCCGAAGCCGACGACCCGTCGGTCGATCGAGGTGCGGCGGCCGACCACGCGGCCCCGCGCGAGATCGAACGACACCGAGCCGTCCCAGATGCGCTCCAGCAGGCGGGCCTCGAGCCGTGGGTCATCGACGGGCGTGAGCACCGTCGTGTCCACCGCGATGGTGGCGATGCCGTCCTTCACCGACTCGAGCCGATAGCGGAGCCGCGTGCGGACGGCCTTGCGGGGACCGTTTGGCACCTCGACCACCACCTCCTGCGGAATCGTCCATTCGGCGCCGACGGCGACGGCGTCCTCGGGGAGCGGCACGACGGCGAGGTCGCCGGTCGCGGCCGGCGGGCACGGGCGGAGCTCCTGCCGCTCGAGCACTCGGCCGTCGGGGGCCACGATCATCCGTACGAGCGGCACGCCGAGGCTGTGCGGCACGAGTTCGTAGCCCGGCGGCGGCTCCTCGCCGCTGCCGCTCGCCCAGCGGACATTCCCGCGGTCGCTGGTCCGCGAGGTCATCGTGACATCGTCGACCGAGTGCTCGAGCGTGGCGGACCCCTTCTCATCGACGCCCACGACCTTCCAGGTTCTGGTGGAGTCGGTCATCGTCTCGACCGACTGCGTGACTCCGTTCATGGTGGTCTCGGTGAGGGCGCGATGCGCCACCCTGATCGGCAGCGACTCGCCCGCGGTGAACCGATAGCGGAGCAGCACGGTGCCGTCGTCGGCCGCGCGGGCGGTCAGGGCCGCGGCAGCGGCGACCGCGAGCAGCAGCCGGCGGGAGAGCAGAATCATCGCGAGTCACCCCGCGGCCTGGCCGCCTCCGCGGCCCGCGGGCCGCCTCCCCAGGCCAGCTTTTCCCGCAGCGTGCGGTAGTAGCCGTGGCGGCCCGTCTCGACGAGCGTGAAGCGAGGAGCCGCCCGCCTCACGCGGATCCGATCGCCCGGCCTGAGGGCCGCCACCACGCGGCCATCGACGACGCAGGCCGAACCGGAGTTGGGGTTCGGCACGACGATCCCGTAGGTCCGGGACGCCGAATCGACCACGGTGCGGTTCGTGAGCGTGTGGGGGTTGAGCGGGGTGAACACGAACGCGTCGAGATCCTTGCGGACGATCGGGCCGCCGGCGGAGAGGTTGTAGGCGGTCGAGCCAATCGGTGTCGAGACGATCAGCCCGTCGGCACGGTAGGTCGTCGCGGGCTCGCCGTCGACATCGAGCCGGATCTCGATCATGGAGAACGGCGGCCCCGCCAGGATCGAGGTCTCGTTGAGGCCCAGTTCACGATGCACGACGGCGTCATCCCTCAGGACCTCGGTCTCGAACATCAGGTGATCGACCAGCCGGAACCGTCCGGCCGCGATCTCGGCCAGTGCCTCGCCGGCCACTTCCCGGGGCACGTCGGCCAGAAAGCCGAGCCGGCCGAGATTCACGCCGAGGACCGGCACCTGCTCGTAGCCCATCCAGCGGGCGGCTCGGAGGATCGAGCCGTCGCCGCCGAGCACCACGACCAAGTCGGCGTCCGCGGGGCGGCCCTCGGGTTCGCCGTCGGCCGAGAGCATCAGGCGGGCCTCGTGCCCGACTGCCGCCAGCAGGGTTGCGAGTCGACCGGCCTCGGCCGTGACGTGCGGCAGCCCGTCCGGACCGACGATCGCAACCCGCAGCCGCGGCGCGGCAGCATCCGGCTGAAGACGGGACGCTGACGTCATGGCGGGCCTCCGCGGGGGTCAGCGATCGACGATGACGTGCTCCGCCGCACGCCCCCGCCGCGGTTCACGGCCTGCGAGCCGCCGGCAGGTCGCGGCGATGCCGGCGGCATCGATGCCGAGGGACGAGAGCAACTCGGCACGCTCGCCGTGTTCGACGAAGCGGTCGGGAAGGCCGAGGCGGACGATCGGACCGGCCTCGACGGCCGCGTCGTTGACCGCCTCGAGCACGCCGCTGCCGAAGCCGGTCGGCAGGGCGTTCTCCTCGACCGTCACGGTCCACGGCGCCGCCTCGATCCGCTCCAGGAGCCCGGCATCGAGAGGCTTCACGAACCGCGCGTTGACCACCGCGACCTCGAGGCCCTCACCGCGGAGTTCGGCCGCCGCCTTCAGGGCCTCGCCGAGCAGCGTGCCGCAGGCGATCACGAGACCGTCGGATCCCTCGGCCAGCGTCTCGGATCGGCCAAGTTCGATCGGGGACCGCGTGCCCTCGTGCCGCTCCACCGCCGCTTTGGGATAGCGGATCGCCACGGGGCCGTCGTGGGCCAGCGCCCAGTCGAGCATCGCGGGAAGGTCGTGCTCGTCGCCGGGGGCGAGCACGACCATGTTGGGAAACAGCCGCATGTAGCCGAGATCGAAGGAGCCGTGGTGCGTGGGGCCGTCGGGACCGGTGAGGCCGGCGCGGTCCATCATGAACACCACCGGCAGGTTCTGCAGGCAGACCTCCTGGAAGATCTGGTCGAACGACCGCTGCAGGAACGTGCTGTAGATGTCGACGATCGGCCGGCAGCCCGCCTTGGCCTGGCCCGCGGCGAACGCGACCGCGTGCGACTCGCAGATCCCCACGTCGAAGAACCGGTCCGCGAACTCCTCCCGCACCGGCTCGAGCTTGTTGCCCTGGCACATGGCCGCCGTCATCACCGTGACCCGCGGATCACGTCGCAGGGCGGCCCCGATCGCGGCGGAGGCGACGTCGGTGTAGGCACGGGTCGACGACTTCTTGATCGACACGATGCAGTCGTCGTCGTCGCACTCGAAGGGCGCCGGCGTGTGGAAGAAGACCGGGTCGGCCTCGGCGGGCTTGAAGCCGTGGCCCTTCTCCGTGAGCACGTGCAGGAGGATGGGCCCCTCCTCGTCCTTCACCAGTTCGAGGTAGCGGATCAGGTTGGGCAGCGAGTGACCCTCGACGGGGCCGAAGTAGCGGACCCCGAGCGCCTCGAAGAGGGCGCCGCCGTGGAGCGTGGTCTTGATCGAATCCTTGACGTTCACGAGCATCCGCTCGACCGACTCGCCCACCATCGGCATGCCCTTGATGAGCTCGCCGGTGTGGTGCTTGATGCCGCGATACCAGGGGTTGGTGCGGATCGTGTCGAGGTACTCCGCCAGTCCGCCCACCCGCGGACAGATCGACATCTTGTTGTCGTTGAGGATCACGAGGAGCCGCTTCTTGAGGAAGCCGGCGTTGTTGAGCGCCTCGAACACGATCCCCGAGGGGAGTGCACCGTCGCCGATGACCGCCACGGAGTGACGGTCGCCCTCGCCGCGGAGATCGTCGCCGCTCGCCAGCCCCAGTGCCGTCGAGATGCTGCAGCCGGCGTGGCCGGTCATGAAGAGGTCGTACGGGCTCTCCTCGGGGTTGGGGTAGCCCATCAGGCCGCCCCTGGTGCGGATGGTGCCGAAGCTCGCGAACCGTCCGGTGATGAGCTTGTGCGGATAGATCTGATGGCCCGTGTCCCAGATCAGGCGGTCGCGGCTGAAATCGAACGCGCGGTGCAGGGCGAGGCAGAGCTCGACCACGCCGAGGTTCGACGCGAAGTGGGCCGTGCGGCTGGTGGCCACCTCGCAGAGCGCCCGCCGCATCTCGCCGGCGAGTTGTTCGAGCTGCGGCATCGACAGCCCCTGCAGGTCGCGGGGCGAGAGGATGCTGGGAAGGATCTCGGCCATGGTGTCGTGTGCTCCGTGCGAGCCTGGCGGTCTGGGGGCGTCAATGATCGCGGGCGACGATCCAGTGGGCGAGGGCTGCGAGTTCTGCGGCGGGTTCGCCGAGGGGCTGGACGGCGGCGGTGGCCTCGACGGCCAGTGCCCGGGCCCGCGTGCGGGCCGCGGCCACGCCCGCGACCGTGGGGTAGGTCAGCTTGCCGCGGCCCGCATCCTTGCCGACCCGCTTGCCCATCGACGCCTCGGTTCCCTCGGCATCGAGCAGGTCGTCGGCGATCTGGAAGGCGAGCCCGAACGCGCGGCCGAACCGGGCGAGCGCTTCGAGCTGGCTGGCGTCGGCGCCGACGGCGAGGCCGCCGAGCTCGAGCGACGCCAGGAACAGCGCGCCGGTCTTGCGGCGGTTGATGCGGTCCATCCAGGCGACCTGGGCTTCGGGCGTGGATGGCTGGGTGGCGAGCCAGCCGCGTTCGGCGGCGAGATCGTCGACCTGGCCGCCGACCAGCGCACCGCAGCCGGCGGCCCGTGCCAGGACTCCGCAGGCCCGGGCCGCCGTGCCCGCCGGCATCTCGCTGGCGAGCGTCTCGAACGCCAGTGCCTGGAGTGCGTCGCCGCAGAGGATTGCGGTCGCCTCGTCGAAGGCACGGTGGCAGGTGGGCCTGCCGCGGCGGAGATCGTCGTCGTCCATCGCCGGCAGGTCGTCGTGCACGAGCGAGTAGGCGTGGATGAGTTCCACCGAGACGGCGGCGGGAATCGCGGCGGTCCAGTGGCGGCTGCGGTCCAGCTGCGGGGAGCCGCAGGCCTGGGCGGCCCAGATCGCAAGCGCGGGACGCAGTCGCTTGCCCGGAGCGAGCACGGCGTAGCGCATCGCCTCCGCGAGGCGGGCAGGCGTCTCGGCATCGAGGTCGAACACGGCCGCGAGGTGCGGCTCGATGAAGCCGCGGGCCGCATCGAGGGCGCGGTCGACCGAGTCGGGCAGGATCGTCGTGCTCGAGGAGTCGCTGCTGGTCACCGGGCAACTCGCCATGCGTGGCCTGCAGGTGATTCGAAGGGCGGGGCGGAAGGCCCGGTGCCCCCTCGTGACGTGCCTGTCACCCAGGAAAAAGTCTAGCCGCCGGCCCCACCATCGTCCATTCCCGGCAGCGTTCGCGCCCGCTGTTTTCGGCCCGCGGCACGTGCGGGCGCGGACTGGGAAGCGTCGTCGGATCGCGGGCTCTCGGCGGCGGCGAGGACGGGCCGCCCCTGTTCGTCGATGCGGACGAGCGTGCTCACCTTGGCCTCCGCCACGGCGAGTTCCTCGTGGAGCCTGCGGAGCAGGGACACGCCGCGTTCGTAGGCGGCGATCGACTCCGACAGCCCGAGGCTGCCCGACTCCAGCCGCGAGACGAGGTCACCGAGCTCGGCCAGCGCGACTTCAAACGAGGCGGCCTGCGGCGAGTTTGCGGCTTCAGCGTCCGATGGCATCGTTGGTCATCCTTTCCACCCGTTCCACGCGGCTCCACAGCCGCCCGTCGGTGAGTTGCGTGACGATCCCCTGTCCCTGATGGACGCCGGCCACGCTGTGGAGCGCGGCGGTGTCGCCCTCCGCCGTGGTCAACGACCAGCCGCGGGCGAGAAGGTGCAGCGGGCTGCCCGCCTCCAGCCGCGCGGCGGCGGCCGCCACCCGCTCGCCCGCGCGATCGACGGCGGCTGCGGCGAGCCTTCGGATCCGGAGAGTCTGTCGATCGATCGCCTCGCGACGCTCGCGCACGAGCAGGCCGGGATCGCCGAAGATGCGCGACCGCGCGGCGGCAGCCAGGCGTTCGCGGGCCGCCTCGAGCCGCCGCGCCAGGCCCGCCTGCAGCCGCGTGCCGAGTCCGGCCACACCGGCCACGACCTGCCGCGCGTCGGGCACCACCTTCACCGCGGCATCGGTCGGAGTGAGGGCGCGGACGTCGGCGGCCAAGTCGCAGAGCGTGACGTCGATCTCGTGGCCCACGCCCGAGACGACCGGGATCGGCGAGGCGGCCACGGCGCGAACCAGCACCTCCTCGTTGAACGACCAGAGGTCCTCGAGGCTGCCGCCGCCGCGGACCAGCGCGATCACGTCGACGGGGGGCCGCATCCGCGTCGCCACGGCGAGAGCGGCGGCCAGTTCCTCCGCCGCGCCGGCGCCCTGCACCCGCGATGGGATCAGGATCACCTCGCTGGCCCGCCAGCGGGAGAGCAGCGTCTCGAGGAAGTCCGCCACCGCCGCCCCCGTCGGGCTCGTCACCAGGGCGATCCGCCGTGGGAACGGCGGGAGGGGCCGCTTCCGCGCGGCGGCGAAGGCCCCTTCGGCCTCGAGCGCGGCGTGGAGCCTGCGGAGCCTGGCCTCGAGCGTGCCGGTGCCCGTGGCATGGAGCCGGTCGATGGTGAGCTGGTAGGTGCCGCGGGGCGGGTAGACCTCGAGGCGTCCATGGCAGACGACGGCGAGGCCGTCGGCCGGTTCGATGGCGAGCGACTGCATCGTGCCCCGCCAGATCACCGCCCGGATCACCGCCGACTCATCCTTGAGCGAGAGGTAGGCGTGGCCGCTCGCCGCCCGCGTCAGGTTGCTCACTTCCCCGGTCACCCAGACGTCGGCGAACCGCGTCTCGAGCTGCTCCTTGACGCGTAACGTCAGCTCCGACACGCTCTGAGCGTCGTCGGGCGGGCTGCGGCTCTCGGTGGCGACGCGGATGGCCATGAGCCAAAGTGTAGCAGTGGGTGCCGGCTTGCCCGGCCCGGGCGGCGTGGAGCGAACATGAACGAAGCCAGACAGGATCCCGCCGTCGTCCGTCCCCCAGCCGAGTCGCGGGCGGCGCTGCTGGTCGTGTTCCTGACGGTGTTCATCGACCTCCTCGGTTTCGGCATCGTGCTGCCGGTGATGCCGCGGCAGGCCGAGCCCTTCCTCGGTGCGCTCGGGCTGTCGGGGCCGGCGAAGGGGGCTGCGATCGGTGTCCTGTTCTCCAGTTTCTCGCTGATGCAGTTTCTCTTCAGCCCGATCTGGGGGCGGCTCTCCGATCGCATCGGCCGCCGGCCCATGCTGCTGCTGAGCCTCGCGGGCTCGGTCGTCTTCTATGCGGTCTACGCCCTCGCGGTCACGGTGCCCTCCGATCCGGCGCCGACCCGCGAGCAGGCGGCTCTCGCGCTCGGGCTGATGCTGCTGTCGCGGATCGGCGCGGGAATCGCCGGCGCGAGCGTGGGCACTGCGGCGGCGGTGATCGCGGACTGCACCACGCGGGAGAACCGGGCCCGTGGCATGGCGCTGATCGGCATCGCCTTCGGGGGCGGCTTCACGCTCGGGCCGCTGATCGCCTACTTCGGGCTGTCGCTTTTCCGCCAGCAGCCGTGGGGTGTCGGGGCGATCGCGTCGGCGCTGTCGCTGGTGGCGCTTGTGATCGCGGCGACCATCTTCAAGGAGACCCGCCCGGCCGGAGGCGTGGCGCCGCGGGAGCGGGCCGGCGTGGGGCGGATGGCGTCGGTGCTCGCCACGCCCTTCGTGGGCACGCTCGTGCTCGTCTACTTCCTCTCGATCGTCGCCTTCGCGGGGTTCGAGGCGACGCTGGCCCTGATCACCCGATCGGCCTTCGGCATGACCGACAACGGCAACTTTCTCGTCTTCGCCTTCATCGGCGCGATGCTGCTGCTGGCCGGTGGTGCGTATCGCCCGCTGGCGAAGCGGATGGCGGAGACGAGGCTGCTGACCGGTGGCGTCGTGCTGATCGCGGCGGGCCTCGCCGTGATCGGCGGGGTGGTCTGGTGGGTGTATCGCGTTCCGGACGCCGGGCAGACCACGCTCGTGAAGGGAATCTTCTATGTCGCGGCCGCCCTCGCCGTCGCGGGCTTCGCGGCGGTCAATCCGTCGGTGTCGGCCCTGATCTCGAAGCGGGCCGATCCGACACGGCAGGGGGAGGTTCTGGGGGTCAACCAGTCGTTCGCCTCGCTGGGACGGATCACCGGTCCCTTCCTCGGCTCGCTGCTCTTCGGCCTGCATCCCTCGCACGTGCTGCCGTTCGTGATGGCGGTGGGCCTGCTCGTGGCCGTGATGGCCCTGCTGCCGCGGGTTGCGGAAGGAGACGCAGGGTGAACGGCCCGACGGGTGTGCTGGTCATCGGTCACGGCACGGCCGATCCGGTGGGGGCGGGAGAGTGCAGGCAGGTGGCCGCCGCCGTGGCGGGGTTGCTGCCCGGGACCCCCGTGGAGCTCGGCTTCCTCGAGGTGATTGCGCCGACGATCGACGACGCGCTCGCGCGGCTGGCCGCCCGCGGCTGCCGCGACGTCGTGGCGGCGCCGCTCCTGCTCTTCGCGGCCGGCCACGCCACACGCGACGTGCCGGAGGCGGTGGCCGCCGCCGCAGCCGCCCGAGGTGTCCGCGTGCGGCAGTCGGCGGCCTTCGGTGAGGCCGAGGAGATCGTCGCGGCCTCACGACGACGCCGGGAGGAGTCGCTCGCGGGCCGGGCCGCTGTCTCGGCACGGGAGACGGTGCTGGTGATGATCGGCCGCGGGTCGAGCGACCCGACCGCCCCCGCCCAGCTTCGCGGGTTCACCGAGGCGACCCTGCGGGATGCCACCGCGGAACGGCCGCACCGCGTCGAATACGGCTTCGTGGCCGCCGTTCGTCCGCGGCTCGACGAGGCGCTCGCCACCGCGTGCGACCCAGTCGATGGCGAGGTGCGTAGGATCGTGGTGCACCCGCACCTGCTGTTTCGTGGGCACGTGGAGGATCAGGTGGCCGACGCCGTGCAAGCGGCGAGAAGTCGACGTCCCGATCTCGACTGGGTCCAGGTGGCCAGGCTCGGGGCCGATCCGCTCGTGGCCCGGGCGGTGGTCCGCCGAGTCGGGGAAGTCTCGTGGGCTGAAAGTCCGGCTCGCCAAGGCGACTGCGAATCGGCACAATGACAGATTCTCGCCCCCGGCGGTCGCTCCGCCCGCGGGCCGGCACAGGGTAAGGAGACACCGCGTGAAGGGTTCGACACGGATGATGGCGGCGGTCGGTTTCGTGGCGCTCGCCACGCTTTCGCCGGTCGCGACGGGGCAGGTGGACACACTTCCTCAGCAGCCCCCGGCGGTGATCGCACCCGCCGATCGTCCGGCCGCGGAGGCTCCCGTGGCCGCGCGGCCGCAGCCGCCGGCGCA
>CAIKWU010000104.1 GCA_903831155.1 uncultured Planctomycetaceae bacterium
ACGGCGGCGGCCGGCTCGTCCTCCTACAACGCGCTCTCCGTCTGGGTGGGCTGCCAGTGCCGCGGCGAGATCGTCCGGATCCTGCCGCCGAGCGTGTTCTGGCCGCGACCCAAGGTCGACTCCGCGATCGTCCGGCTCGACATCGAGCCCGAGCGGCGGGCCGCCATCGGCGACCTGGCCAGCTTCCACGCCTTCGTCCGCGACATCTTCTGCCACCGTCGCAAGCTGCTCCGCGGCGTGCTCCTGCGGCTGGCCGGTGGGAAGGGGAGCCCGGAGGCGCGCGCCCGGGTGGAGGCCGCCTACGCCGCCCTGGAACTGGGCCCCGAGGCACGGGCCGAGGAGATTGGCCCCGATCGGTTCGTGCTGCTCGAGCGGGCGTTTTACGCCCCCCCAGCGGGCCACTGAAGCGGCGATTCGGCCGAAACTGGGCGGCAACGCCGGGAAAAGCCGCCTGTGCCGAAACTACCGGTCGTTTGGGCGACACGGGTAAACTGTGGCGTCACGGCGGAGCCGGGGCCGACAATCTCCACGGCATCCCGACACCGTCGCCGGCGCGGCGTGAATCGAGGGCGGAGGCACTCAGCGCGTGATCCCGAATCCGACCACCGAGGCCTCGTTCGCCCCTACGCTGGTCGACCTGCTCCGTCAGCGGGCCGCCTACCGGCCCCACGACCGGGCGTTCACGTTCCTCGTCGACGGCGAGCACGAGGAACTGAACATCACCTACGCCGAACTCGACCGCAAGGCGAGGGCGGTCGGTGCGTGGCTGATGGATCGGGGCATGACGGGCAAGCGGGCCCTCCTGCTCTACCCTTCGGGCCTCGACTTCATCGCCGCCTTCATGGGCTGCCTGTACGGCGGGGCGATCGCGGTGCCGGCCTATCCGCCGCGGAAGAACCGCTCCGTCGAGCGGATCGAGGCGATCGCGGCCGATGCCGCCGCCTCGGTCGCGCTCACCACCCGCGATGTCGTCGACCGTTTCGAGAACCTGGGCACGACGGCCCCCAGCCTCGAGCATCTCACCTGGCAGGTCGACGCCGAGCTCGACCTGACCTGGGGCGACCGCTGGGAACGACCCGACATCGACGGCGACACCCTCGCCTTCCTGCAATACACGAGCGGCTCGACCGGCACGCCCAAGGGGGTGATGCTGTCGCACGAGAACCTGCTGCACAACTCACTGCGGATCATGCAGGCCTTCGAGATCACCCGCAGCCAGTCGGGTGTGTTCTGGCTGCCGAGCTTCCATGACATGGGGCTGATCGGCGGCATTCTCGTGCCGCTCTACGGCGGCAAGTTCAACGTGCTGATGTCGCCCGTGGCGTTCCTGCAGAAGCCGCTCCGCTGGCTGCAGGCGATCTCCCGCTACCGGGCCACGATCAGCGGCGGGCCCAACTTCGCCTACGAGCTCTGCGTGCGAAAGACCACGCCGGAGCAGCGGGCCACCCTCGATCTCTCGAGCTGGTCGCTCGCCTTCAACGGAGCGGAGCCCGTGCGGGCCGAGACGATCGACGCCTTCTGCGAGGCCTTCGCGCCGAGCGGGTTCCGCCGCGAGGCGTTCTTTCCCTGCTACGGCCTCGCCGAGAGCACCCTGATGGTGACCGGCGGCATGAAGTTCGAGCAGCCGGTGATCCGCTCCTTCGACGCCACCTCGATCGAGACCGGCACGGCCCAGCAGCGGCCCGCGAAGGCGGCGGGTACGCGGCGGCTCGTGGGGAGTGGCCGTGAGCTCGACGGTCAGGACGTGCTGATCGTCGATCCCCAGACCTGCGAGGCGCTGCCCCCGGGCCGAGTCGGCGAGATCTGGGTGAGTGGGCCGAGCGTGGCGCAGGGCTACTGGAACAGGCCCGACGAGTCGCGGGCCACGTTCGGCGCGATGATCTCGCTCCCCGAGCAGGACGACTCCGGAGCCGTCGCCACCTGGAGGCCGAACCCCGGCCCGTACCTGCGCACGGGGGACCTCGGCTTCTTCGACTCCGGGGAGCTGTTCGTCACCGGCCGCCTCAAGGACCTGATCATCATCCGGGGACGGAACCACTACCCCCAGGACCTCGAACACACCGTGGAGGAGGCGAGCACGCTGGTCCGCGCCGGGTCGGTGGCCGCCTTCGCCGTCGACATGGACGACCGCGAGCGGGTGGTCGTGGTGGCGGAAATCGAGCGGGGCAAGCGGGATCCGCACGAGATCGCCGCGGCCTTCGAGGCGATCCGAAGCAAGCTCGCCCGCGACCACGAGGTGGCCGCCGAGGGCATCGTGCTCGTGCGGCCCAACAGCGTTCCCAAGACCTCGAGTGGCAAGATCCAGCGGCACGCCTGCAAGCGGCAGTTCCTCGACGGCTCGCTCGAGGTGGTCGAGCGGTCGGTCAGCTGGGAGAAGCCCGTCGTCCAGGCCAGCTCCGCCGCGGGCGTCGAGGCCCCGGTCGGCACGGCCGCGCCCCGCCTGGCCCGCAACCGTCCCGTGGGCGAGGCCTCGCGGGCCCACCGCCCCGAACGCGAACTGCCCCACGAGATCGTGCAGACGGTCTTCGACCATGTCCGCCGCGTCGCCAAGGAGCGGGCCGGGACCCTCACGCTCGACACCAACATCGTGGAACTCGGGCTCGATTCGCTGGAGCGGATGGAGATCGTCGCCAGCCTCGAGGAGGCCTTCGGGGCCCGGTTTCCCGAGCAGGTGCTGCCCTTGATCGAGACCTGCCGCGAGGTGACCGAGGCGATCATCGACCACATGCCGGCGGCCGCAGCGAAGCCGTCGGACCAGCCGATCCGCCTCGACGCGGAACTCGGGGCCGACGTCTGGGACATTTCGCAGTTTCCCGAGGTGCGGGCCCTCGAGCAGAACTTCTCGATGGTCCGCGATGCGGGGCTCGAGAACCCCTACTTCACCGTCCACGAAGGACTCACGAACGACCGCACGCAGATCGGCGGCCGGGAGATGGTGAGCTGGGCCACCTACAACTACCTGAGCATGTCGGGCGAGGCGGAGGTGGCGGCGGCGGCGAAGAACGCCGTCGACCGGTTCGGCACCAGCGTGTCGGCGAGCCGGCTCGTGTCGGGTGAGAAGACGATCCACCAGGAACTCGAGCGGGAGATCGCCCGCTTCATCGGCACCGAGGATGCGATCACCTTCGTGGGCGGCCACGCCACCAACGAGACGGTGATCGGCCACGTGGTCGGCCCGGGCGACCTCGTGCTCCACGACGCCTTTTCGCACAACAGCCTCCTGCAGGGGGCCCTCCTCTCGGGCGCCCGCCGCCGGCCGTTCCCGCACAACGACTACGACGCCGCCGAGAAGCTGCTCTCGCAGATGCGGAACCAGTACCGGCGTGTGCTGGTCGTGATCGAGGGCATCTACAGCATGGACGGCGACTTCGCCGAACTGCCGAAGTTCATCGGCCTCGCGAAGCGGCACAAGGCGCTCCTGATGGTCGACGAGGCCCACTCGATCGGTGTGATGGGCGTGCGCGGCCGGGGCATCGGCGAGCACTTCGGCGTGAATGCCGAAGACGTCGACATCTGGATGGGCACCCTCTCCAAGGCCCTCGGGAGCTGCGGCGGCTACATCGCCGGCACGAAGACGCTCATCCGCTGGCTGAAGTACACCTGCCCGGGCTTCGTCTACTCCGTGGGCCTGCCACCGGCGGCGGCGGGCGCGGCGATCGGGGCCCTCCGGCTCCTGCAGCGGGAGCCACAGCGGGTCGAGCGGCTCCACGCCAACGCGCGGCTCTTCCTGCAGCTCGCCAAGGATGCCGGCCTCGACACCGGTCCCTCCGGTGGCTCGGCGATCATTCCCGTGATCCTCGGCAACTCGATGAACGCCTTGCGGCTCTCCCGCAGCCTGTTCAACCGGGGCATCAGCGTGCAGCCGATCCTCTACCCGGCGGTTGAGGAGAGCGCGGCACGGCTGCGGTTCTTCATCACCTCGCGGCACACGCCCGACCAGATCCGCCGCACGGTGGCGGCGATGCAGGAAGAACTCTCGAAGATCGACCCCGCCTACGCCCGCCAGTCGGCGTGACCGGGAGCGGGCGTAAAAAGGTGGCAGCCACCATTTGGCAAAAAGGTGGCAGCCACCTTTTTCCGTGCCACCTTTTTCCGCTTATAACAATGCGGTCATGGCCCCCACCGAGACCACGAGTCACCGGCTCGTCCTTCCCGCCGACGCCAACCATCACGGCACGCTCTACGCCGGGAGTCTTCTGCGGTACGCGCTCGAGGCGGCCTACGCCACCGGGAGCCGGGCGACCGGTCCGAACGCGAACCTGATGCTCCGACGGGTGCTGTCGCTCGAGTGCCGGCGGAGCGTGCCGGTCGGCACCCTCGTCGAGATCCGCTGCGGCGTGCTGCAGGTGCGGCGGGCGTACCTCGTGGTGGGCGTGGTGGGGATGCCCACGCCCGGCGGCACGCTGCCCTGGATGGACGGCCTGCTCGGCTTCGTGCAGGTCGATGCCGCCGGGCTGCCGGTGCCGCTGCCGCAGGACGTGGAGCCCGTGCCGCCCGGTCCGCTCTGGCAGCCGCTCTTCGACCGTCTCGCCAAGCTCGCCGACATCCGTGGCGCCACCGGCGACTGGATCGCCGCGGGCTGGTGAATCGGATGCACCGGACAGCGGCGCCCGCCGTGATGCGCCCGAGGCATCACGGCCTTCGGCTTCCACGAGATCGGTCCAAGCCCAACGCCGTAAGGCGTGGGGCCTGACACTTCGGCCGACCGTTTTCGCGGGGGCCAGGGATGGCCCCGCGGCTGTGTTCAGGCACCGCCGGACGCGGTGCCCGTCGGCCAGGTGAACCCTTGGCGTTCCCCTCGGCCGACCGTTTTCGCGGGGGCCAGGGATGGCCCCGCGAAAACCTCAGTAGTTGACCTCGATCCCGAAGTCGATGCCGTTGACGAACATGTAGCCGAGGTCGTTGCCCGCCCGCGGGCCGACGCTGTTGTACACGCGGAGCTGGTTGTTGCTGTTCGGATCCCGGCTCGGCCGATCGACGGGCGGCGGCGTCCACGAGGGGACGTCGGTGTAGCCGGTCACGTTGCCCGAGGCGTCGAGCACCGGCGACTGAATGTCTTCGCCGTTCTGGGTCGCCACGAGCACCGGCTTGAAGGACGGCTCGAACGAAGTGTTCGTGCTGGCCCTGGTGATGCTGCCGAGCCACATGCCGGTGTACCCGACGTTGAGCGAGATCGCCCGACTCACGCGATAGCGGCCCCGGAGCCGCCACTCGCCGAGCGGAGCGAACACGAAGTTGTGCTCCGCGGCGTTCGTGGCGTTGGTCTGGCCGACGCCATAGATCTGCACGAACAGCGGCGGGGCGGCGACCGAGTTCGCGGCGTTCGTCCCCTGAGCCACCGTGTTGGCGAAGGTGTAGGTCGAGCGGAAGTAGTCGGCTCCGAGCGCGGCGGGGAAGTTGGAGCCGCGGTAGAGCGTGTTCTGCCAGTTCATGCCGGCCGTGAACCGCAGGTCGGTCTCGATCGACAACCGGCCCCGCTCGAACACGTAGTTGAGGCCGAACTCCGGCCCCACGATGTTGTTGTAGGCGGAGGTGTCCCAGCCGCCGAACTGCAGCGGCGTCACGCCATCGGGAGCGGTGCTGCCCGTGCCGGCGCCGGTGCCATTCCCGACGTCGCCCGTGGCTGGCGCGCCGTCGGCGGGAAAGGGCGCCTGCGTGCTGCCGTAGTCGATGCTGTAGCGGTCGGCGACCTGCATGTACCGCGGACCGAAGGTGAATCGCATGGTCCGCATCTCACCCGACCCGGCCGAGGAGAGGTTGCGACGGACCGCCCAGGCGAACCCGGCCGACGTCAGCTCCGTGGAGTTCCGCTGCGTGAGCGTCTGCGTGATGATGTGGTCGGGCGGCGGGCTCTCCGACGTGATCGTGGTGACCACCAGAGGGAATCCGCCGTTCACGAGGCCACCGCCGCCGGCGACGGCCTGCTGCTCGAAGGTGGTCGTCGGGGAGTTCACCGCGAACGAGTTGGTCGTGGTGAACGCCTGGCTGTCGGGCCCGGAGGAGTAGTAGTTGAACAGCATCCCGTAGTCGTCGTAGATCCAGCCGCCCTCGAAGCGGTTGCCCCACTGGAGGTCGGTCCGCATCCAGTTGGTGTTGAGGTCGAGGCGGAGCGGATCGGAGCCGAACACGTAGAGCCCCGACCCTGGATAGCCGGCCCGGATGAGGTTGTTGTTGAGTTGGGCGACCGCGAAGGGCGAGAGCGGCTGCACCGGGATGAAGAAGTCGTTGAGGATCGGCCGCGATTGCGGCGGCGTCAGGGCCCAGTAGGTCCGGTCATAGGTGAAGAAGATGCCCTCCCGCGGATCCTGGCGGATGGCATACTCCTGCAGGTCGGGAGGAGCGAACATCTGGAAGTCGTAGAAGTCCTGATCCGGCAGGAGCGGCATCCAGTTCTGCCCCGCGTGGGCCGGCACCGCCGCGGCGAAAGCCGCCGCAACGGAGAGGACGGTCACCGCCAGACGCCTGAGTCGCTGTGTCGTAGCCATCGCTTGGGTGTCCCGTGGAGCAGGAGCCGATGTTCCGCCTGTGCGGATTCTCATGTGGTATCGGTCGTACGGGTCGTTCCGGTTGACGAAACTTGGTTGACCGTGACGGATCGAGGGATTGCAGGGCCGCCGCCCGGCCTATTTGATGGTGGACGTGGCAGGATGGGGTATCCTGCGTGGACCCCCGGGGCATCCCCGGGTTCGGCCCGCCTCGTGGAGAACGTCATGCGAGTCATCGCTCCCGTTGCCTGCCTCGCCCTGCTTGCCACCACGGCCACAGCCGGTGAACCGGCGGCCGCGAAACGTGCCCCGGAGGCCAAGCCGGCCGCGGCGGCAGCCCCCGAGTTCCTCCGGCGGGTGCTCGACGACGACGGGGAGCCCGTTTCCCTCGACACGGCGATCGTGGAATACCGCGTGCCGGGGCCGGCCGCGGCCGGGGGCAAGCCTCCCCTCCGGGTCGATCTGGTGGCCGCCGTGCACGTCGGCGGAGCCGACTACTACGCGACGCTCGATCGGCTGTTCGCCGACTACGACGCCGTTCTCTACGAACTCGTGGCACCTCCCAATGCCCGGGTGCCGAAGCCGGGGCGAAAGCCGGCCGGGGCGATCGGCTCCGCCCAGCAGGGGCTCAAGAATCTGCTCGGGCTCGAGTTCCAGCTCGAGAGCATCGACTACGCCGCGGGGAACTTCGTGCATGCCGACCTGTCGCCGAAGGAGTTCGACGCAGCCATGCAGAAACGCGGGGAGAGTTGGTGGACCATGTTCACCAAGTTGATGCGGGAGAGCATGGCCCGGGCGGAACGGGAGAACGCCGGGGGCGACGTGAGCGTCGGCGACCTGTTCGGGATCCTGTTCGGATCCGGCAGCGACCGCCAGGTGCGACTCCGACGGATGATGGCCGAGCAGTTCACCGACATGGACGTGCTCACGTCGGCATTCGGCGGTGAGGAGGGATCGACGCTGATCACGGACCGCAACGCCGCGTGCATCCGCGTGCTTCACGACGAGGTGGCGAAGGGCCGGAGGCGGATCGCCATCTTTTACGGGGCGGCGCACATGCCCGACTTCGACGAGCGGCTCCGGGACGAGCTGGGCCTTCAGCCCGCCGAGCCCGAGTGGCTCGAGGCGTGGGACTTGCGGGTGCCGGAACCAGCCGAGCGGAAGTGACCCGTGACGCTCCGGCCGCCGAGCCGGGGTGACGCCCTGCCCGCCGTCGTGGCGTGACGGTCGATCCAGGTGTCCACGACCAGCTTCGTCTCTCTCCACACGCCGTCGTAGCCGAGGATCTCGACGGCCTCGCCCACGGGATCGAACTCGACGGCACCCGCGAAGCCGCAGTCGACGAGTTCGGCGATCACCGACTCGAGCGGCAGCGTGCCATGCCCTGCGGGGAGCCGGTCGGCCTCACGGGTCGGCTGGCCGCACCGGTCGGCCACCTGGACCACGGCCGTGGCGGCGGCGAGCCGCGGCAGCAGCGAGACGAGGGCCGGGTCGTCGGCGAAGTGCCAGAGATCGAGGGCGAGCCGGACGGCGGAGTCGTCGAACTGCTCGACAAGTTCGACCGCCTCGGCGAGGTCCGCCAGGAAGCCGCAACCGGCGGCCACGCCCGGGTGGACCGGCTTGACGGCCAGGGTCACCCCGATCCGCGTCGCCTCCGGCACGAGCAGTTCGAGAGCTTGGGTCAGCAGTCGCTGAGCGTGGCTCCTCGTATGACCGCCTCGACAGCCGCTGTGAACGACCAGGACCGGTGCCGCCACGGCCTCGGCGGTGGCCAGTGCCTCCCGGGCGTCGTCGACGCTCTCCGCGAAGGACCGGCCGTCCCCGCCGGTGAATCCGCCGGCCCACTGCAGGCTCGAGGCCCGCACGCCGGCCTCGGCGAGCGCCCGAGCCGCGGCACGGGCGCCCATGTCGGACACCTTCGGCCTCCAGAGCGCGACGGCGTCGAATCCGTGCGTTCGGGCCTGCATCAGATCGTCGGCGAGCTCCCAACGGGCGCTCGTCACCTGGCTGACCGCAACATCGACCATGCTGTTTTGTCTCCGAAGGAACCCGCGCCGCCTCGTGGGTCACGGCGCGAACGTCCGCCTCGTGGGTCGGAAGTATGCGAGCCCACGATGACGACTGTCCAGCGCGTGGACGCCAACCCGCCGTGCGCCCGGCCGACACGCATGCGGCCAGCCCGCGGCGGTCGACAGCACGCCGCCATCCGTTTCCTCTTGACAATTCCACCAAAATCCTTCCGCATGACCGGCTGGAGACGGCCGCGGTGCCGTCCGCTCCTCCACGCCGTGGCGATCCGATGCCCAGACACCGTGAGATCCGGATCAGCGACGGCGTCCGCGAGGTCGTCGTGCCCGCCGACGCGATCAGCTGGCAGTTCGCCCGCTCCAGCGGTCCCGGCGGACAGCACGTGAACCGCACGAGCAGCAAGGCGGTCCTTCGCTTCGACGCCGCGGGCTCGGCGTGCCTGCCGGATGACGTCCGCGCCCGGCTGCTCGCCCGGGAGCGGGCGTGGCTCACGGATGCCGGCGAACTCGTGATCGCCTCCCAGGTGCACCGCGACCAGGGGAGCAACGTCGCCGAGTGCCTGGAGAAGTTCACCGACTCCATCCGGCGGGCCCTCACGCCACCGAAGCGGCGCAAGCGAACCCGGGCGCCGCGGTCGGCCGCTGTCAAGCGCCTGTCCACGAAGCGGCGGCGGGGCGACACGAAGAAGATGCGACGGCGGCCCGAGGACTAGCCGCGTCACGAGCCGGACTCGACGGAGCCGGGATATAATCGGCGGTCGGGCACGAAAGCCCACCCAGCCTCCAGCAAGGATTCCTCCCGCCATGGCGTCCGCCCGCGACATCGACTCGATCCTCCGCTCCTGGGAGTACCGTCCGGGCGAAGTGACGGCCCGGCTCGTCAAGACCCGCAGCGGCCGGGAGGTGCTCCAGATGAGGATCGACATGGGGGTCGTCCAGATGGAGACCGACCTGCGGCCCGACGGCCGGCGGCCGAACGGGGCCGAAACCTACTACGACTACCTCGTCGGCGAGGTGATCCGCGAGGGTGACGCGTTCCGGCTCTCGAAGGAGCAGTGCACGGAGGCCGACCGGGAGTTCGTGCAGTTCTACCAGCGGCGGCTCTGCTGGCTGTCGCTCCGCGACTATCGCCGCGCAGCCCGCGACGCCGACCACAGCCTGGCCTTCATGGACTTCGTCCGCGAGCACGCCCCCGACGAGGAATGGATGCTGTCGCACGAGCAGTACCGTCCGTTCGTCCTCTTCCACCGCGTGCAGGCCGCCTCCCTCGCCGTGCTCGAGGAACAGGGTCCTGAGGCGGCCATCGCCGAGATCAACGCGGGCCTCACCCGGTTTCGCGAACTGTTCGCCCGCTACGACGCGGCCGATCAATACGCCGACGACGAACTCGTGAAGCGGCTCGAGGAGATGCGGGAGAGCGTCCGCCGCCGCTACGAGGTGGGCCGCACGCTCGACGAGCAGCTCGCGGAGGCCGTGAAGGCGGAGGACTACGAGCTCGCCGCCCGGATCCGTGACCGGATCCGGCGAGGCGAGACCGTCAGCGCCGAGGGGGCCGCCCCCGAGGACGACGAACGCTGACGCCCTCCCGGCGTGCAGTTTTTTCAAGCGGCTTCACCGCCCCAGGCCGCCAACCTTGCCCGGTCCGCGCCGTCGCTCGGAAGCTGGGTCGACTGTGACGGCGGCACGAACGCAAAACCGGGCGGGGCCGAACCTGCGGCAATGGCACGCCGTATGCAGTCCGTCACCCCCGAGGACGGCGGCCCGCCGCCCGACAGTCACGAGGAGACCGCCATGAACGCCACGACCCAGCACGACACCGTCGCCCCCGCCACGGCAAACCGGCACCTGCTCACGACGCAGATCGACGGCGACTGCGTCACGGTCCGCGCGACGGCGGTCTGGCCGATCGCGGAGGTGCTCGACTTCGAGCGTCACCTCGACGACACCGTCGACATGCTCGGGCCGGGCGAGGCCGACAAGGACCTGATCCTCGACGCCCTCGACTCGCGGATGATCGCAGCGCCGCGGCCCGGCCGCCGCCAGCGGATGGTCAGTTCCCGGGCCATGTTCTACGCGGGCGGCTGAGACGAGCCGTCGGTGGAGTGCTGCTACACTCCCGGGCGTTTCCCGGGAGTGTCTCATGAACGGCGCTGAACCACTGCTCGATCCCGCCCGCTGCCGCGACCGTCAGGCCCGCGTCGCCCGGCACATGGCCGCGAACGCGCTCGACCTCCTGATCGTGGTGACGCCCGAGCATGTGCAGTATCTGACCGGCCACCGGTGGGATCACCGCTTCTCACCCCTCGCCGCCATGCGGGCGACCGGCGAGGTGCTGCTCGTCTGTCCGGACCGGCCGGCCGAGCGGCCCGCGGCAGACGACGTGCGGACCTACGAGGCCAAGTGGCGATCGACGCTGCGGAACGACCAGCGGGAGGCGGCGGCCGGCGTGCTCGCCGACTGGCTGCGGGCGGGTCCTCGGCCCCGGCGCGCGGCCGTCGAGTTCTCTGCCTGCCCGCCCCACGTGACGCGTCATCTCGACGGTGTCGACTTTCACGACGTGGAGCCCGAACTCCTCCGCCTGCGGCGCCGCAAGGATCCCGACGAGCTCGCGGTGCTCGAGCGGGCGATCGCGGCAGCCGGGGCGATGTACGCCCGCGCCCGGGAGATCATCGCCCCCGGCATCGACGAACTGGCGGTGTTCTCGTCGCTCCAGGAGGCGGCGGTCGCGGTGTGCGGCGAGATGCTCACCGGCACCGGCAACGACTACGCCTGCGGTGTCCGCGGCGGCCCGCCGCGGCCGCGGCGCTGCGAGGCGGGCGATCTCTGGATCCT
>CAIKWU010000105.1 GCA_903831155.1 uncultured Planctomycetaceae bacterium
CCCGGCGGCGCCGTGGTGATCACGAACGCCGCCGACAACATGCTCACGCTGGGGTCGTCGGGCATCGACATGTCCGCGGCGACTCAGAATCTCACGATCTTCAACAGCACGAACACGTCGGGCAGTATCGCCATCTCCGCCGACCAGCAGTGGACGGTCGCGACGGGCCGCACGCTCACGCTGTTCGCGACGAGCAACACCGCGAACCAGCGGCTGACTGGCTCGGGCAGCATCACGGTCACAGGCGGCGGCCTGGTGAACATGTTCGTGGGCGACGCCGGCAGCACGACCTTCGCGGCGGGCAACGGCAACGACACGTTCACCGGCAACTGGACGATCACCGGCGGAAGCAAGGTGAGCAGCCTGCGGAACGGCACCCACGGCTGGGGCCAGGGCACGATCACGCTCGACAACGGCATCATGTCGCAGAACAACGGCAACTGGAACTTCAGCAACAACATCGTCGTGGCAGCGGGCGGCGGCACGTTCTTCAGCGATTCGTCCGGCACCTCCCGGTACATGAACCTCACGGGCGTGATCTCCGGGAGCGGGGCGCTGACGTTCAGCGCCACCGCGGCCATGACGGCGAACGAGGGTTTCATCCTCACCGGCTCCAACACGTTCACCGGGCCGATGACGATCGCGCCGAACGGCACCGTGCGGATCGGCGGCGGTGCCACCACGACCACGAACAACACCACGTCCGGCACGCTGGGCTCGATCGACCCGAGCGTGGCGATCACCAACAACGGCATCCTCGGCTTCGGCTGGACCGATGCCCGAACCGTCGCCAACACCATCACGGGCACGGGCATCGTGCGGCTGGGACGGACGGGAGGCGTGCTGCCCGCCACGCAGGTGGTCACGCTCACGGCGGCGAGCACCTACACCGGCCCCACGCAGGTGAATGCCGGCCGTCTCAATCTCAACGGCTCGCTGACCTCGGCGATCACGGTGGCCAACGGCGCCTCGCTCTCCGGCACGGGCAGCACGACGGGCCTGCTCACCCTCGCCAATGGCGGCGGCTTGGTGCTCGCCGGCGGCACGACCGCGTCGAGCGTCACGGCCAACGGCGTGACCTTCACGGGCACCGCCAGCGGCACCAACCAGGTGAACTTCGCGTCCGCCCCGACGACGGGCTCCACCTACGACGTGGTCACCTACGGCTCCGGCACGCTCACGGGGTTGTCCAACCTCAGGGTGACCGCCCGCGGCACGACCGCCAACACGGGCACCAAGATCACGTTCACCGCCGGTGAGTACGGCGCGATTCGCACCTGGAACACGACCAGCGGCACGTGGAACATCGGGGGAGCGCCGAACTTCGCCGAGGGCGACCAGCTCTTCTACAACGGCGACCGCGTCGGGTTCGGCGGCATTGCCACGAGCTCCACCGTGACCCTCGTCGGCACGCTCCTTCCCGGCTCGGTGACCGTCTCCAACACGGCGAACACCTACGCGTTCGTCGGTGGGGCCGTGGGCGGCACCACGTCGCTCGTCAAGGCGAACGCCGGCACGCTGCGGATCGGCAGCGTGCAGTCGTACACCGGCGGCACGATCGTGGACGGCGGCACGTTGCAACTGGCCATCAGCACCGGCGGCACCGGCGCGATCCGCGGCACGCTCACCGCCAACCCGGGCACGACGGTGCAGATCTCCGGAACCGACGTGCTCGGCTTCGGAGGCGGAGCCACGGCGGTGAACACGGTCAACCTCGTGGGAGCCACGCTGGTGCAGACCCTCAACCGCAACGAATCGAACACCGCCGTGCTCAACCTCTCGGCCGGGGCGACGGTGGCGGCCACCGGCGGCGCCAGTTCGCTGTTTGACATGCTGGGCGGCAGCGCGGCGGTGAACTCGTCGGGCGACGTGCAGAACACGATCTCGTCGCCGCTTCGCCTGCGGCAGAACGACACCACGTTCACGGTGGCCGACGGCGCCGCCGCCACCGACCTGCTCGTCAGCGGAGCCATCACTCGCGATGGCACCGGCAACGGGACGTTCGTCAAGGCGGGCCCCGGCACGATGGCCGTGACCGCGGCGATGACGGGCTCGACGTCGGTGCGGGTGACCGCCGGCACGCTCGACATGGCGTCGGGCGCCTCGAGCTACACCGGCGGCTCGACGCTCGTCGGGGGCATCCTCTCATTCGCGAGCCTCGGCACGGGCACGATCTCGGTGGGCGGCGGCACGCTCCAGTGGCGGGCCGGCAGCGCCCTCGACGTGTCGAGCCAGCTCGCGATCGCCGATGGCATCACCGCCGTGCTCGACACCAACGGCAACGACGTCGCCTTCGCCTCGCCCATCGGCAACTCGAGCACCGCCGGCCTGACCAAGTCGGGGGGCGGCACGCTCACGCTCTCGGGGGCCAACACTTACACCGGCTCGACGCTGGTGGCGGGCGGGGCCCTGGCGATCGCCTCGGGTGGCTCGCTGGCGAGCCCGGCGGTGACCGTGGCCGGCGGAGCATCGCTGGCCGGCGAGGGCACGGCCCCGGCGGTCACGGTGCTCGGTGGGGGAAGCGTCACGCCCGGCAACGGCGGCGTTGGCACGCTGACGCTCTCGTCGCTCGTGTTCGGAACCTCGTCCGGCGATCGAGCCACCGTGCCTCTCGGGGTGTCGGTGGCGGGTGGGCTCGCCTCCTCCCTGTCGGTCATCGGCGACGTGACCACCAACGGCGGCGCGGGCTCGGTGACATTCGCGTTCGGCAGCGGCCTGGCCCAGCTCACCACGGGCACCTACTCGCTGATCGGCTACACCGGCACGCAGCTCGCGAGCGTCTCGGCCTTCGGCTACTCGGGCTCGACCGGCGCGCGGCAGGGGGTGCAGATCGCCAACGGGACCCAGGCGGTCGAACTCGTCATCTCCAACGCGTTCCCCATCTGGTCGGGAACCGCCGGATCGGGGTGGTCCACGACCGACAACTGGACGCTCAGTTCGTCGGGCAGCGCGACGTCGTTCCTCACGGGCGACACGGTGGTGTTCAACGACACCGGCGCGACCGGTGCGGTCACGCTCACGCAGAACGTGGCGCCGACGACGACCACCTTCAACGGCGACAGCCTCGCCTACACGATCTCGGGTTCGGGAGGCTTCGGCATCACGGGCGGCAGCGTGGTGAAGTCCGGCGCCGCCACGGTGACGCTCGCGACCGCCAACTCCTACGCGGATGGCACGACGCTCTCGGCGGGCACGCTGCTGCTCGGCAGCGACCTGGCTGCTGGCACGGGCGGGATCACGGTCAGCGGGGGCCGCCTCGCCTCGTCCACTGCGGCCGCTCGGAGCCTCGCCAACGCCGTAACCCTCAGCGGCTCCGTGGCGCTCGGCGGCGACGGCAGCGGCGCGGTCACCCTGGCCGGCCCCGTGGGGCTCGGCGGTGGCGTGCGGCAGATCGACGTCGGTTCGCCCGTCACGATCTCGGGCACCGTCAGCAACGGCGGGATCATCAAGACCGGCTCGGCGACGCTGACCTTGACCGCCGAGAACGCCTACGCCGGCGGCACGACGCTCGTCACCGGCACGCTGCTCGCCACCACCGGCGGCGCCCTCGGCACGGGCGGCACTGCCACCGTCAACACCGCGGACACCGTGGGAGACACGGCCCTCGTCGTGAGCGTGCCCTTGGGCGGGGCCACGATCGGCCGGGCGATCAGCGTCGCCCCGAGCGGCGGGGTGACGAGCATCGGGTCCACGGCCTTCGCCGCGGGGGGCAGTGCCGACTTCGCCGGTGCGATGACCATCGCCAAGGACATCGTGCTCGTGGGGGCGAACGGCGGCACGACGCGGTTCTCGGGCGGCATCGGCGGCAGCGGCAACGTGACCGCCTCGACCAGCGGCACCGGGGTGCTGATGTTCTCGTCGGTGGCGAGTACGTTCACGGGCGACCTGACCGTCACCGACGGATCGGCACTGCAGCTCGGAGACGGCTCGGCCAACGCCGCGAGCCTCGTGCCCGACACGACCAATGTGACGCTCGGCGCGGGCGCGGTCCTGCGGCTGGCGAAGGGGGGCGCCAACGAGTCGATCAACACGCTGCTCGGCAGCGGCACGGTCGAGGCGGTCTCGGGGGCCGACACGCTCACGATCGTCGGCGGCAACGACGTGTCGACCACGTTCTCCGGCGTGATTCGCGAGGCGGGGGGCACGCTGGCCGTCACGAAGCTCGGGAACGGCACGCTCACCTTCACGCAGCCCAACACCTACAGCCGGGCGACGACGCTGACCGCCGGCACCATCGAGTTCACGGGCGACAATCGGCTCGGCTCGAACCTCTCGAACGCGAACAACACCACCAGCGCCGGAACGGTCGTGGTGTTCGGCACCAACACGCTCACGATCGGCGTGTCGGGCAGCAACACCACCGGCTTCTACTACGGCAAGCTCGAGGGAAGCGGCCTCCTTCGGCTGGCGGGGGGCGCCGACACGGTGTTTTCTGCGTCGGGCACGACCGGTGCCAGCACCAACTACCAGATTTTCTCGAACTTCGCCGGGCTGCCGCTGTCGTCGACCGCCTTCGCCCTCGACACGGGCGTCTCGGCCGTCGACCGCAAGGACTTCGGCTACATCGACGACGGCGGTGACGTGCTCACGCTCTCGTCGCTGTCGGGCTACGGGGCCATCCGCTCCGACGCGGGCGGTGTGGCCGGGACGACGGTGACGCGGCTGATCACCGTCGATCAGGCGACCGACACGACCTTCAACGGCGCGCTGCTCTCGCACCGCAGCGGGGTCAATGCCGTGCGGGCGGTCTCGCTGACGAAGACCGGCAGCGGATCGCTCACGCTGGCCGGCTTCGTCGGCAAGCAGACTCTCTCGGCCGCGACCGGAGCGGCGCCGGTGAACCTCACGGTCACCGGCGGCCTCCTCGACGTCACGAACCCGGCCAACACGGCCACCACCAATGCCGACGCCGTCAGCATCGGTGCCGTGACGGTCACGTCGGGCACGCTCGGGTTCGCCACGAACGCGATCCTCGGCACGAGCGGGACGAACGGTGCCACCGCGATCGTGATGGACGGCGGCGTGCTCCGCTGGGATGCCGGCACCACGCAGGACATCTCCGCAGGCGGCCGGCTGACCCTCGTGTCCACGAAGGCGGCGACGTTCGACACCAATGGCAACGACGTCACCCTCGCCACGCCCTTTGCTGGCGGCGCCGTCGACGCGAGCCTGGTCAAGATCGGCTCCGGCCGGCTGGCGATCTCCTCCACGACCGAATACACCGGCCCGACGACCGTGTCGGCGGGCGGCCTGTACGTCAACGGCCACCTCACCGGCACGGCCGCGGTGAGCGTCGCTCCGGGAGCCACGCTCGGCGGCGGTGGCACGATCGACGGTGCCGTCGACCTGTCCTCCGGCGCCACGTTCGCGCCCGGCGCAAGCCCGGGCACGCTCACGCTCACGGGCAGCCTCAGCTGGAATCCCGGCGCGAACTACAACTGGCAGATGCTCTCGGCGACGGGCACCGCCGGGGCGACGGATGCGTGGGACCTGTTGAGCGTGGGCGGGGGCCTGACGATCGCCGCGACCTCGGCCGATCCCTTCCGCATCAATCTCTGGACGCTGTCGGGGGTGTTGCCCGACGTGAGCGGCACGGCGGCCAACTTCGATTCCGCGCAGAGCTACTCGTGGACGATCGCCACGGCGGCCGGCGGCATCACGGGCTTCGCGGCCGACAAGTTTCTGCTCTCGACGTCGGCCACCAACGGCACCGGCGGCTTCGCCAACGCCTTCGG
>CAIKWU010000106.1 GCA_903831155.1 uncultured Planctomycetaceae bacterium
CTGTGGCACGGAGCCCTTTGGCCAATTTGGCCACGTCTACAACCAGGTGGGGGTGTCGGCCGAGTGGCTCACCGACTTCGGCAACCTCCGCAGCAACGGCTACATCCCGGTGGGCACCACCGCCTACACCGCCGGCAATCCTGGCTCGGCCTTCTTCCAGAACTACGTGATGTGCAATTACGGCCTCGATGCAGGCCTGGCAGGAGCCGACCTCGAAGTCGGCGCCTACGTGCCGGGCTTGGCCGACTGGGCAGGCATGATCAGCGTCGGCGGCTATACCTTTGGGCAGGCCCGCTATAACTGGTCCGCCGGTAGCAAGGCCGGTCAGGATGTCGTGCCGTACTTTGGCGGTGTGTACACCCGGCTTGACATGACGCTCATGCGAAACTGGGATTTCTCGCTCCAGGCCAACAACGACAGCTTTTTTGATTGGACGGGCTTCGCGCGGCTCACCTACCGCATGGGTGGCAGCCGCCGCCGCAACGTTCCCGACCAGATGGAACAGCCGATGATGCGCAACGAGCACATCGTGCGGGCCCACCAGACACCACAGGTGGCGGTCAATCCAAGCACGAATACTCCGTGGAAGGTGATCCACGTCGACAATGCCGCCGCGGCCGGCGGCAACGGCAGCGCCGAGCGGCCGTTTACCACGCTGGCTGCGGGCAACGCCGCTGCCGTGAACGCCTGGGACATCGTTTTCGTGAGCCGTGGCAATGGCACGGCCACGGGCTACGACACCCCGTTTAGCTTCCTCGCCCAGAACCAGTCGCTGATCGGTGACGGCGGTTCGTTCCTCCTGCCGAGCGTGTGCTGCCCGCCGATCCAAATTGCCTCAAATACCAGCGGACTGCGGCCGTTGCTGAGCAATCCGGCTGGCTCAAGCGTGTTCATCAACGGGCCAGCAGGCGGTGGCGCAACCGTGGCCAACCTCCAGATCACGGGCTCCGACATCGGGATCGAAGGCACAGGCGACCTCAGCGGAGCACCCCGCGTCGGCACCTCGCCGTTTGGCCCGACGACGCAGGCTGCCTATGCCGCAGGCGCGTCGATCGTGTCCAACGTGTCGATCTCCGGCGACGGCACGAAGGCTGGCCAATCGGGCGTGGAACTAACAAATGCAACAGGTCAGATCGCATTCGTGAATACGGCGATCACCGATATGACCCGGGTAGGTCTCGGCGTCGACGGCGGCGCGCCGATCGTGAGCTACCAGGGCTCGATCACGAGCAGCACGGCCTCCAACGGTGGCGTTGCTTCGCCGATCGTGAAAGTGTCCAATCTCACCGGCGCGCCCGCTCAGATCGACATCGCTGTCGGTTCGGCCCCCACAGGCAGCACGGTGGCCAATGCGGTCAGTGACGCCGGCGGCGAGGGCATCGTGATCGAGAGTAACGCGACCGGAGCGGTCGTCAACATCGACAACGTGTCGCTCAGTGAAAATGTTCAGACAGCGATCCGCGTCATCAACGATAATTCGACGACGACGATCACTGCTGGCTCGGGCACGGGCATCGTGAAGAACACCGCGGGCGCCGCGATCACTGTTGAGGGAGCCGCCCCGATCTTCTCGTATCAGGGCCCGATCACCAACGGCTCGCCCTCGAGCGGACTGCCATCATATCTGCTCAACATCTCGAACCTGAGCGGTGCGGGGCAGATTAGC
>CAIKWU010000107.1 GCA_903831155.1 uncultured Planctomycetaceae bacterium
GGCCCGGCGACTTCCGCCTCGCCAACTTCCAGAACAGCGTGTTCACCAACTCGAAACTGAATATCGGGGCGGGCGTCAGCGTCTACCAGGTGTTCAATCCGCCGAGCGGTTCCGGCACCGAGACGGTGCAGCAGATCGGTGAACTGAGCGGGGCGGGCAGCCTCGGAGGCAATCCCGTGGCCGGACGGTTCGTCAACTGGACGGTTGGCGGCCTGAACACGAGTTCCACCTTTGCGGGAAGCATCAGCGACACGTCGGCCGCCGGTGCTGCGAAGCTCACGAAGGTGGGCACCGGTGCCCTGACCCTCACCGGCACCAGCACCTACACCGGGGCCACCACGGTGTCGGCCGGCTCGCTGCTCATCGACGGCCTGCTCGTCAACACGGCGGTCAGCGTCGGCACCTCGGGCCTGCTTGGTGGCGACGGCACGCTCGCCGGGGCCGCCACGGTGAGCGGCACGCTCAGCCCCGGCAACAGCCCGGGCCTGATCACCCTCGGCTCACTCACGCTCAACGCCTCGGCGACCACGCTGATCGAGGTGGTCTCGGCCGGCACCCGCGGCGTGGACTACGACGCGATCGACATCACCGGCCTGAGCGGGCTGACCTACGGTGGCAACCTGAACGTCGCCTTCGGCGGGTCGGCGCTTCCCGAGAACACGGTGCTCAACGTGTTCGGTTTCACGGGCACGCCGAGTTCCTCGTTCACCGGCGTCTCGTCGACCGGGTTCTACTCCGGGGCCTGGACGAGCCTCGGGGCCGGCGTCTGGCAGATCACGAGCGGCACGTCGGTGGCCACGTTCACACAGGCGACCGGCGAGATCTCGGTCGTGCCCGAGCCATCGACCACGCTGCTCGCGGTGCTCGCCACCGGCGGCCTGGCCGCGATGATGCTGAGGCGTCGCCGCACGTCCGACGAGTGACGCGAGGGAATCGCCGTCGGCACGTCACGGGGCGGACGCCGCCGCCGCACCCACGTCCTTCAGGGGCACGAGCCGCACCGGGCCCATGAGCCCCGACGGCTGCAGCGGCCACTCCGCGGCGTCGAAGGGCTTGTAGTGGACGTTCACGAAGTTGATCTCGTGGAAGTTCTTCCAGGCCACGCCCCGCTTCTCCAGGTCGCGGATCCGGTTGGCGGCCACGTTGGTCACGTCGATCGTGAGGGTGTTCGTGCCTGGCTTCACCGGCGTGCCGATCCGCCGGCGAAACGGGAGGCTCCAGACCGTGTCGATCGCCGTGCCGTTCACGCTCAGCCGCGCCACTTCGCGGACATCTCCCAGGTCGAGCATCCAGTCGTCGGCGGCCGGGGAAGCGGGGACGTCGAAGGTGATCTCGTAGCGAGCCGTACCCGCGAATCGCTCCCATTCGCCCCCCTGATCCGTCCAGGAGCCGAGCTGGTCGGTCGTGAAGGGCGGCGGCATCTCGGGCCCGCCCTCGATCGGCGTGACCGTCCAGCGGCCTTCGACCGATAGCGCGTCGCCCACCGGCACGGCATACGGCCACGGCGTTCCCTCGGCCTGCCGTTCCGCGAACGTGCGGACGAAGATCGACTCGCCGGGGTCGAGTCGCAACCGCACCTGCGGGCCTGACGCGGCGCTGCGTGTGGCCGCCACGCCGCTCATGGCCGTCGTCGCATTCATCAGCACCGCCGAGCGACACGGCGTGCCGAGCGGTGCCCAGCCGTCGAAGGGCTCGGCCCCGAGGTTTGCCAGAAAGTAGAGGTGGCCGTCGGGCATCCTGCGCCTCAGCAGATCGATGCCCTGCCGCGCGAGCGGCTCGACGGTCGCCCCTGCGTGCAACGCCACTCCGGCCGCATCCGCCACCACCACCACGCGGCCCCGGCCGAGCGGGGCGACGCGGTGCCCGCGATCCTCCGCGGGAAACGCGACCCGCGACCGTTGCTTCGCGAACCCGGCCCGCCGCTCCTCGAGCCGCCCCAGCCCGGGCACGTCCTCCGGGAGCCCGCCGACGAAGATCACGGTGCCTCCGGCTTCGGCGCGATCGAGGAGGGTCCGCAGCGTCTCGTGCGGCATGAGGCGGCAGCGGGGCACGACGATCGCCCGATACCGCGCCGCCTCCGTGAGCAGCGTGTCGGAGCAGAAGTCGAACGAGAGGCCCTCGTCGAGCAGGCCCTGCGCGACGCGGCCCGTGTCGTGCTCCGTGAGCCAGTCGTGGCCGTGCATCGAAAACGCCCGCTGCCAGCCCTTCTCGGAGTGCCAGAGATCGTGGATCGGCCAGTAGAGAAGCAGATCGTTGTCGGGCTCGCCCGACTGCAGGAGCGCCTGGGCGCGGGCGACATACGCGTTCACGGCCGCGAGATCCCGCCACAACGGGTTGCGGGGATTGGCCTGCGTCGAGGCATAGAACAGCCATCCCGGCCATGCGGCGTCGGCCGGAGAGTAGGCGGTGCCGTGATAGAAGACGTGGTTGATGCCGGCGAGGAAGAGCTGGTCGAGCTCCGGCTTCATCTGCGACGGCGCCTCACAGAAGTGCTCCCGCATCCAGGTGAACGTCTCCGACGAGGCCCGCGTCCGGCCCGCCAGGTGCGCGGCCGACGACGCCAGCCGGGTGACGAGGGGCTGCGGCAGGTTCTTGCCGATCTGCCGCTCGTCGCGGCGGTAGCCGGGGATGGCGAACGGGCTTGCGCCGAAGACCTCGGTTTCGGGCACGTCGGCCAGCGCGTAGAGGTCGATGAGGTTGGCCGGGGCGCCGTGCGCCTGCTCGCGGGCCTCGCAGCCGAGTGCGTGGCACCAGTCGACCCAGACCTTGAGGTAGCTCAGGTGGAGGGCGGCGAGCGTCGCCCGGTAGTCGGCCTTCACGCGGGCGACCGTGTCGGGGTCGCCGCGGCCCTCGAGGGCGTCGCGCTGGGTGTCGAGGTCGTAGCCGTGCAGCGTCCGGAACGCCTCGGGCACCTCCGCCGACCAGTTGGCCTGATACTCGAACGAGTCGTGGAACTGTCCGTGGATCGCCCCCCTGGGCAGCGACGACAGCGCCGCGGTGAAGGGCTCGAGGTAGCGCCGCGCCGCTGCGGGAGAAAACGGGTTGACCACGAAGCCCTCGCCACCCGGCGCCGACCGCTTGACCTTGAACCGCGTCGGCTGCGGATCGAAGCGTCCGTCCTTGCCCGCGATCCGCAGTTCCACGTCGTCGGGGCCCACGTGCGGTCCGCCAAACGGCCAGCCGGTGCCGGTCGCCATGTCGACGCCGAGGCCAAGCCGCGTCGCCTCGGCGCACGTGAACTCGAGCGCCTTCACGTACTCCGGGGAGAGGAACTTCACGAACCGCTCCTCGGCCCCCTTGGCCCCGTAGATCGGTGTGATCTCCACGCCGCCGAACCCGGCCGCCGCGATCGCCTCGAGCTCGCGGGTGATGTTGGATTCGTCGACGGCGCTGCCGAGCCACCACCAACGTGTCCAGGGCTTCGCCTCACGGCTCACCGTGGGCCAGGCCGTGTCCGTGGCCCGAGCGCCGTCGGCGGGGCAGAGGCCTGCCAGGCATGCGACCACGACCAGGGCGGCGACGGCGGCGCGGGGCGCCGCGGGCATCGGGTGCGGCGGCCTGGTGGCCGAAGCGGCAGCGTGTTTCACGGGATCCCTTCCGGTGGCGTGCGGCGGTGCGGGCGAGCGGCAGATCGTCCGACGGACGAGGGCCATGGTCAATGACCCGCGTCGGTGGCGCCGTCAGCGGCCCGGCTTGGGGCCGATCGTGATCGTGAACTCGTTCGGGCCGGTTCCGACGTCGAAGGACAGCCCCGACGTCTCGAACGACTGGAACTGGCTCGCGATCCCGGTCGTCGCCGGCCCGTCGATCGAGACGACCGGCAGCACCCTCACGCGGTATCGCCCGGCGAAAGCGCCGTCGCCGGGCTTGGCGGAGGCCAGCAGGAACCGGCCGTCGGTCCCGATCGCACCCCTGGCCATGACCCGTTTTCCGTCGATGTCGGTCTCCATCGCCACGATGCCGCCTCCCGCATAAGGCGTGCCGTCCTCGTAGACGACGATGCCGGTCACCGGGTAGGTGGGCCGGCGACATCCGAGCCCCTGCATGGCGA
>CAIKWU010000108.1 GCA_903831155.1 uncultured Planctomycetaceae bacterium
CCGACCTCCACGTCCGTGAACAAGTTCTCCGTCTTCGATTACGCCGGATCCAACTTCTACTCGCTGTCCTTCTCCACGATCATCTCCGGCAACTCGGGCGTCTTTACCTTCTTTACGGGAAACGGCGCCTCCTTCAGCAACGCGAGTGCCTTCACGGGGAGCGAGTCTGCAGCCAGCCTTCGTTTCGGGCTTGGCGCGTCGACCATCAGCGGTTCCTACCGCAGCGTGTCGACCTGGACGGCCCTGTCCTCGCTGCCGGTGTCGAAGGACTCGGTGATGGATTTTGCGATCTACGGAAACAACGACGCCTCGTCGACGACCTATTTTCGCGGCGGCGCCACGTACACGCTTCCCACTGGGACGTGGGATCTCTGGCTGGGAAACACCCTCTCAGGCACAAACCTGAGCAAGGCCCAGCTCGCCACGGGCCCCGTCGATTCGTTCATGGTCTATGGCGAGTCATCGACCGGAAACGCCGGTACGCTACGGCTCGACAACCTCGTGTACGGCAACGAACTGCCCGCTGCCCCGCCTGCGGGCAACTACTGGGCCCCCGCCGTGGGCGGCGGTGGGTCGGGCACGTGGACGCCGGCCGGCGTGGTCTGGGCCACGACATCCGGCACGATCGGCACTGGCACGCAGTCCGCCGCGGGCGCGCTCGTGTTCGGCAACAGCGCGGGCACCATCACCGTGTCGGGTTCCGTCTCGGCACCGGCTGGACTGACGATCTCGACCGACGGCTACCAGTTCACGAGCGGGACGATCGTCCTCACCGGAGCCAACGCCGGCACCAACACGATCACGACCGGCAGCGGTGTCACCGCCACCGTCAACTCGCTCGTGGCCGGCTCCGCCGGTTTCACGAAGGCCGGCCTGGGCACCCTCCTGCTGGGAAGCAGCAACTCGATCTTCGGCACGATCGCCGTCTCCGCCGGCACGCTCAAGGCCGGCAGTGCGAACTCGTTCGGTAGCAGCAGCGTGACACTCTCCGCGGGTGCCACGCTCGATCTCAATAACCTCTCCTTCGCCAACACGATCACGAACAACGGCGGCACGATCGCCAACGCCGGCTCGTTCTCGGGCACATCGACCGTGAGCGGCACCGTCGACTACGCCGGCGCCGTCGGCGGCACCGTCGTGGTGGATGCCGGTGGCGTGGCAAACTTTAGCGGTTCGATCGACTCGCTCACGGTGTCGGCCGGCGGCCAGGCCAACCTCAACGACGGCGCGTCGCTCTCCCAGCCGGTGCTCACCAACGACGGTCTCGTGGCCGTCAACCAGTCGGGCAGTTCGACGCTTGCGACCGCGATCACCGGCGCCGGAGCCTTTCAGAAACTCGGCAGCGGCATCCTCACCGTGAGCGGCAACAACACCTACTCCGGCGCGACGACCGTCTCGGCCGGCGGGCTCAAGGTGACCGGCTCGATCGGCGGCGGCGGGCTCTCCGTCGCCGCGTCCGCGTGGCTGATGGGCACGGGCACCATTGGCGGTCCGGTCACCGTCAGCGGCACGCTCGCCCCTGGCTCGAGCCCGGGCGTGATCACGCTCGGATCGCTCGTGCTCACGCCGACGAGCAGCACGGCGATCGAGATCGCCTCCGCCGGTCCCCGCGGCACCGCCTACGACGGGATCAGCATCCTCGACGCGGGGGGCCTGACGTACGGCGGCACCATGACGCTTGCGTTCGGCGGCGCTGCGATCGCCGACAACACCACCTTCGACATCGTGGCCTTCACCGGTTCGTCCTCCGGCTCACTCGCCGCGGTGGAGTCGACCGGCTTTTATGCCGGTACCTGGACCGACAACTCGAACGGCACCTTCACCCTCGTCAAGGATGCCCAGACGCTCACCTTCTCGCAGTCCACGGGCGACATCATCCTCGTGCCGGAGCCCTCGGCGATCGCTCTCGCCGCAGCCGGAGTCGGCACCCTGGCCGCCGCCCTCCTCCGCCGCCGGCACGCCTGAGCGTCCGCGACTCGCAGTGCGGAGCTCAGCCGACACGGTATCCTTGTCCGGCCGTGGCCCGCCCCGGGTGGCGGCCACACTCGGCGACGGGGGAACCATGGCGGGCAATCGTGATTCACGGCACCCTGACGACGGCACGGCGGCGAGCCGCTCGGGCCTGATCCTGTTCTGGATCTACGTGGCTCTCTACGGCGGCTTCATGGCGCTGGTGCTCGTGCGGCCCGACCTGCTCTCGCTGCGGCCCTTTGGCGGCGTGAACCTGGCGATCCTGTACGGCATGGGACTGATCGCCGCGGCCTTCGTGCTCGCGGTGGTCTACATGCTCCTGCGGGCGGGCCGCCGGGAGGGACCGCGGGCATGATCCACCAGACCTCGCTCGTCGCCGTCGCGATCTTCGCCGCCTTCGTGCTCGGCGTGCTCGGGCTCTCCTTCTGGCTCGGTCGCAAGGGGCAGTCGGCCGCCGGCTACTACGCCGCCCACGGCCAGATCCACTGGTTCGTCAACGGGATCGCGTTTGCTGGCGACTATCTCTCGGCGGCGTCGTTCCTGGGCATCTGCGGCATGATCGCCTTCTCGGGCTACGACGGCTTTCTGTATTCGATCGGTTTCCTGGCGGGCTGGATCGTGGCCCTGTTCGTGATCGCCGAACCGATCAAGGCCCTGGGGAAGTTCACGTTTGCCGACGCCCTCGACAGTCGGTTCAACAGCCGCGGCATCAAGCTGGCCGTGGCGATCTCGACGCTGGTCGTCAGCATCTTCTACCTGATCCCGCAGATGGTGGGCGCGGGCTCGCTGATCAAGCCGCTCTTGGGCCTGCCGCACGAGGCGGGGGTGATCCTCGTGGGCGTCACGGTCACGCTCATCGTGGTCACGGCCGGCATGGTCTCGACCACCTGGGTGCAGTTCATCAAGGGATCGCTGCTCGTCTTCTTCTGCGGAGTGCTCACTGCGCTGATCCTCGGCCGCGGCCTGACCGTCAACGCCGGCCGCGAGGGGGCCGAGAACCTCGCCCCACAGGTCCGCACCGTGAAGCCCGACGGCGCGGTGCTGGTCGACGGCCAGCCGCAGTCGAAGGACCACGACCTCCGACCCGTGGGCACGATCCTCCGCCTGCCGGAGCGGTTCGGCGAGGGCCGGTCGACAGGGCCGCTCGGGCCGCTCGAGTATCTCGCCGCCCTCGAGGACTCGACGATCGTCACCTGGGCTCCGAAGAAGCACGCCGACGCGGACGGGACGCACACGACCTTCTCCCCCGTGGAGAAGAAGGGGGCCGAACTGCTCAGGCCCGGCGGCTATTTCAAGGGGCTGACCACGGGCAAACTCGCCGACCGGCTCGACTTCGCGAGCCTGATGCTCGCCCTCTTCTGCGGCACTGCGTCGCTGCCCCACATCCTGATCCGCTACTACACCGTGAAGGACGCCGCCGCCGCCCGAAAGAGCACGGTGGTGGGGATCGCGGCGATCGGCGTGTTCTACGTGCTCACGCTCTTCCTGGGGCTCGGCGCGATGACGTCGGGCGCCCTCGATCCCACCGACACCAACATGGCGGCTCCGCTCCTGGCCAAGACCTTCAGCGACACGCTCTTTGCCGTGATCTCGGCGATCGCCTTCACGACCGTCCTCGGGACGGTGAGCGGCCTGATCATGGCGGGCAGCGGTGCCGTGGCCCACGACCTCGCGGAGAACGTGCTCGGGATGCGGATGACCGACCACGAGAAGATCCGGGTCGGCAAGCTCGCCGCGGTCGGGCTGGGGATCGTGGCGATGGCCCTCGGCATCCTGTTTCGCAACTTCAACGTGAGTTTTCTGGTCGGCTGGGCCTTCAACATCGCCGCGAGCGCCAACCTCCCGGCCCTGGTGATGCTCCTCTTCTGGCGGCGGACGACTCGGCAGGGGATCATCGCGGCCGTCACGGCGGGTATGCTGGCGTCGCTCGCGTGGATCCTGCTCTCGGCCGATACCTTCGAAAAGGTCTACGGGCTCCCGCGAGACAGTGCCCTCACGCCCTTCAGCCAGCCCGGTCTCGTGACGATTCCGCTCGGGTTCGCCGTGCTCGTCGTCGTATCGCTGCTCACCGTGCCGCCTTCCGACCCCTCCCCCGCCCGCCGCCGCTCCGATGCCTCGTAAGAAGCCCGCCCCTCCCCGTCGCGAGGTGATCACCTGCACGGTCGCCCATCTGCCGGCGATCCAGGCGATCTACAACGACGCGATCCTCCACACGACGTCGCTCTACGAATACGCCCCGCGGACCGACGAGGTCATGCGGGAGTGGTTCGCCGACCGCGAGCGGGCCGGCATCCCGGTGCTCGGCATCGAGTGGGAGCCGGGCGTGCTGGCCGGCTTTGCCACATGGGGCCCGTTTCGGCCGCGGGCGGCCTACAAGTATTCGGTCGAGCACTCGGTCTACGTCGACGAGCGGTACCGGGGCGAGGGTGTCGGACGGCAGCTGCTCCAGGCCCTGATCGCCGCGGCGAAGAAGCGGGACATCCACATGATCATCGCGGGGATCGACGCCACGAACGTGGCGAGCGTGGCCCTGCACAGTTCCCTCGGCTTCCGCTGCTGCGGCACTGTTCGCGAGGCCGGCTTCAAGTTCGGCCGCTGGCTCGATCTCGAGTTCTGGCAGCTGCTGCTGCCGACGCCGGCGAATCCCACGGACGGGTGACGCCGCAGGCCCGCAGAAAACGCGATCCAGTCGCGTTCCGCAGACGGTATCCGCCGTCTGCTTGCCGCGGTATCCTCTCCGCATGCTCACACTTCCCCGATTCACGTTCGGCGTCGGTGACCGGTTCGCCCACCAGGCCGAGGCCCAGCTTGCCGCCTTCGAGCGGCTCGCCGCGGATGGCATCGTCGTCTCTCCGGTCTGGAACAAGTCGAACCGCGAGCACACTTTCATCGGCAGCGAGCCCGAGAGCGTGCGGGCCGCAGCCGGCGCCGCGGTGGCCGCGAGGCAGTGGCCGCATCCCTGGTTCGTCGACGCCGACCACATCCGGCTCGAGACGGTCGACCGGTTTCTCGGTTCGAGCGACTTCTTCACGATCGATGTCGCCGACTCGATCGGCAAGCCCGCCTCCGACGCCGAGGTGGCGGCGTTTCTCGCCCGGCACCCCGAGCTCACCGCGCCGGTGACGATCCCCGGGATCGCGTCGGCGATTCCGCTCTCGGGCGAAGTCTCCGGACTGGTCGCCCGCAGCTACCTGCTCGCCTGCCGCGAGGCCGGGGAGATCTTCCGGCACATCCGCTCGAAGCGGGGCGACGGCGTGGCGATCGAGGTGAGCATGGACGAGACCGACACGGCCCAGACGCCGCCGGAACTGCTCGTGATCCTCGCGCTCCTCGCCGACGAGGGCGTGCCGCTGCAGACGATCGCGCCCAAGTTCACCGGCCGGTTCAACAAGGGCGTCGACTACGTGGGCGACCTCGCCGGCTTCGAGAAGGAGTTTGCCGACGACGTGGCGGTGCTGGCGTATGCCGCCGACCGCTACGGCCTGCCGAAGACCCTCAAGCTCTCGGTGCACAGCGGCAGCGACAAGTTTTCGCTCTATCCGATCATCCGGCGGATCATCGAGCGGACGGGCGCCGGCCTCCACCTCAAGACGGCGGGCACGACCTGGCTCGAGGAGATGATCGGCCTGGCCGAGGCGGGGGGCGACGGCCTCGCGCTTGCCAAGGAGATCTATGCCTACGCCTACGATCACGTCGACGAGTTCTGCGCGCCGTACGCGACCGTGATCGCCATCGACCAGGCGAAGCTCCCGGCGCCGGCCGTGGTGGCGGGCTGGACCGGTCCGCAGCTCGCGGCCGCCCTGCGGCACGTGCCCTCGAATCCCGCGTTCAACCCGCACATGCGGCAGCTCGTCCACGTCTCGTTCAAGGTGGCGGCCAAGCAGGGCACCCGGTACACCGACCTGCTCGTGGCCAACCGCGTTGTGGTGGCGAAGCAGGTCACGGAGAACATCTACGACCGCCACCTGAGGCCGCTGTTCACGGCGACGGGGTCGGACGCGTGAAGTCGGCGGTCACGATCAGCCTCGTCCCCGAAGCGAACCGCGGTCCGTTCGTGCTGCACGACGGCCTCGAGGCGGGCTGCAGGGCCGCGGCCGAGCATGGCTTCGACGGCGTGGAGATTTTTCCTGCGGGGGCCGGCGACGTGGCCGCCGCGAGCGTGAGGCCACTGCTCGAGGCCCACGGCCTGGGGCTGGCCGCGATCGGCACCGGGGCCGGGTTCGTGAAGCATGGGCTGCACCTGGTGCACCCCGATGCGGCCAGCCGCACGCGGGCCCGTGAGTTCATTGCCGGGATCATCGATGCGGCCGGGGATCTCGGTGCGCCGGCGATCATCGGGTCGATGCAGGGCCGCTCGGCGGCCGAGGTGCCGCGGGAAACGGCTCTCGCCATGCTCGCCGACGCCCTCGGTGAGCTCGGTCGCCGGTCGGCGGCCCACGGCCAGCCGCTCTTCTACGAGCCGCTGAATCGCTACGAGACCGATCTGTTCAACCGCCAGGCCGAGGCGGCTTCGTTTCTCGAGGCCCATGGTCTCGATGCGGTGCGCCTGCTCTGCGACCTGTTTCACATGAACATCGAAGAAGACGACCTTGCCGGCGCCTTGGTGAAGGCGGGGCCGCGGGTGGGGCACGTGCACTGGGCCGACTCCAACCGCCGGGCGATGGGTTTTGGTCACACCGACCCCGAGCCTATCGTGGCGGCCCTGCGGGCAATTCGGTATCAAGGCTGGTTGTCGGCCGAGGTGTTTCCGTGGCCGTCGGCCTCCGAGGCCGCGGCCCGAACGATCGCGAGCCTCCGACGGCATCTCACGGCCTGATCCTTGGAGACGACCCACCGATGCTCAATGGACCCCTGCTCCATCCCGAGATCCTTCGCGTGCTCGCCCGGTCGGGCCACCACTCGAAGGTGCTGATCGCCGACGGGAACTATCCCGCCCTCAACAAGCGTGGTCCGCGGGCGGAACTCGTTTCGCTCCAGCTCGTGCCGGGGGTGCCCACGGTGGCGCAGGTCTTCGAGGCGATGCTCGGGGCCGTGCGGATCGACGAGGTGTTCACGATGGGCGTGGATCGGGCCGATTCCTACGCCGCCGCGACGCCCGGCGACCCGCCGGTGTGGGCCGAGTACCGGCGGATCCTCGCCGCCACCGGGTCGTCCTGCGAACTTGCGCCGATCGTGAAGTGGGACTTCTACGCTGCAGTGGCCTCCGACGACCACGTGCTCACGATCCAGACGGCCGACACGCAGCCGTGGGCCAACCTCCTGCTCTCGGTCGGCTGCCGGACGTTCTGATCGGCCGGCGTCCGTGCGAGCTCAGCGGCCGACCGCCTCGCGGAACCTCATGCCCTGCTGATCCTTGGCCGAGACGACCGGATCGTGTCCCAGGGGCCACTCGATCGCGAGGTCGGGGTCGTTCCAGACGATGCACCGCTCGCCCGGTGGCGAATAGTAGTCGGTCGTCTTGTAGAGCACGTCGGCCGACTCGGAGAGCACGAGAAACCCATGGGCCAGGCCGGCCGGCACCCAGAGCTGCCGGCGGTTCTCGGCGGTGAGCTCGACGGCCACCCACCGCCCGAAGGCCGGCGACTCCGGTCGGATGTCGACGGCCACGTCCCAGATCGCGCCCTGCACGACGCGGACGAGCTTTCCCTGGGGCTTGTCGACCTGGTAGTGGAGGCCGCGGAGCACGCCTGCCCGGCTGCGGCTCTGGTTGTCCTGCACGAACGACACCGCCGCTCCGATCGCCTGCTCGAAGGCGGCGTGGTTGAAGCTCTCGAAGAAGAAGCCGCGGGAGTCTTCGAAGATCCTCGGCTCGATCATGAGCACCCCGGGGACCGGCGTGGGCGAAACGCTCATCGGCCCTCCTCCCTGAGATCGAGGAGATAGCGTCCGTAGCCGCTCTTGGCCAGCGGGGCGGCGAGCCGCTCGAGCTGGGCGTCGTCGATCCAGCCGTTCCGCCACGCGATCTCCTCGGGGCAGCAGATCTTGAGGCCCTGCCGCTTCTCCAGCGACTGGATGAACTGCCCTGCCTCGAGCAGGCTGTCGTGCGTGCCGGTGTCGAGCCACGCATCGCCGCGGCCCATCACCTGCACGTCGAGCTGGTTCCTCTCCAGGTACACCCGGTTGACGTCGGTGATCTCGAGTTCGCCCCGGGCGCTCGGCTTCATCGTCCGGGCGATCTCCACCACCTGCGGGTCGTAGAAGTAGAGGCCCGTGACGGCGAACCGGCTCTTCGGATCCTTGGGCTTCTCCTCGATCGACTTCGCGCGGCCGCCGGCATCGAAGTCGACCACGCCGTACCGCTCCGGGTCGGCGACGGGATAGGCGAACACGGTGGCGCCGGAGGTCTGCCGGCCGGCAGCACGGAGCCGGTCGACGAGACCGTGGCCGTAGAAAATGTTGTCACCGAGCACGAGCACCGAAGGGCCGTCGCCCACGAAGTCGGCGCCGATGATGAAGGCCTGGGCGAGCCCCTCGGGCTTCGGCTGCACCGCGTAGCGGATGTCGACACCCCAGCCCGCGCCGTCACCGAGCAGTTCGCGAAACCGTGGCGTGTCCTGCGGGGTGGAGATCACGAGGACCTCCCGGATGCCCGCGAGCAAAAGCACGCTCAGCGGGTAGTAGATCATCGGCTTGTCGTAGACCGGCATCAGCTGCTTGGAGACGGCGAGCGTGACCGGATGGAGGCGGGAACCCGCGCCCCCGGCGAGGATGATGCCTTTGCGTGACTGCATGCGAAGCGTTCCGGGGATCAGGATGAGGACTCGGCCGCCAGGGCCGCGACGACGGGCAGCACATCATCCTGCCACTCGGGGAGCCGGATGTTGAGGGCAGTTTCGAGCTTGGTCGTGTCGAGCCGCGAGTTGGCCGGCCGGCGGGCGGGGAGGGGATAGTCGGCGGTGGCGATGCCGACGACGTTTTCCGGCTGGCAGCGGAGGAAGGCACGCCTTTCGCGGGCCGCGGCGAGGATCGTTCTCGCGAACCGGCACCAGGTGGTCTCGCCGTGGGGGGCGAGGTGGTAGATGCCCGCGGGGGGCGGGGCTCCGGCGGCGAGCCGGCCGATGCAGTCGGCCGTGATCGCCGCGATCAGCCGCGCGGAAGTCGGCACGCCGAACTGGTCGTCGACGACGCGAAGTTCGTCCCGTTCCCGGCCGAGCCGCAGCATCGTGCGGACAAAGTTCTGGCCGTGGGGGGCGTAGACCCAGGTGGTGCGGAAGATCCAGTGGCGGCAGCCCGAGGCCGCGGCAGCCGCCTCGCCCTCGAGCTTCGTGCGGCCGTAGACGGAGAGCGGGCAGGGATCGTCCGTCTCGACGTACCGGCCCGCTTTCGTGCCGTCGAAGACGTAGTCGGTGGAGTAGTGGACGAGGGTCGCGCCGCGGTCGGCCGCGGCCCGGGCCAGGGCGGCGACCGCGGTGGCGTTGACGAGCCGCGCCCTGTCGGGCTCGCTCTCGGCCTTGTCGACTGCCGTGTAGGCGGCGGCGTTGACGATCACGTCGGGCCGCTCCCGCCTGACGACCGCGGCGAGGTCGTCGGGCCGCTCGAGGTCGGCGGTCGTGCGGTCGAGGGCGACGAGGTCACCGAGGGCGGCCAACGGCGCCTGCAGCTCGCGGCCGACCTGGCCTCCCTTGCCGACGAGCAGGATTCGCATGGGCCCGCGCCGCTCCATCAGCCGTAGTGCTTCGTGATCCAGTCGCGGTAGCCGCCGCTCGTCACGTCGGCGACCCAGTCCTGGTGATCGAGATACCAGCGGACCGTCTTGCGGAGGCCGGTTTCGAAGGTCTCGGCCGGCTTCCAGCCGAGCTCCGTCGAAATCTTCCGGGCGTCGATGGCGTAGCGGCGGTCGTGGCCGGGGCGATCCTTCACGTACGTGATCTGCGACGCATAGGAGGCCCCGTCAGCCCGCGGCCGCTCCGCGTCGAGGATCCCACAGAGGGTCTTCACGACCTCGATGTTCGGCTTCTCGCTCGAACCGCCCACGCAGTAGACCTCGCCGAGCCGTCCCGCTTCGAGCACGCGGCGGATCGCCGAGCAGTGGTCGCCGACGTAGAGCCAGTCGCGGATCTGCATGCCGTCGCCGTAGATCGGCAGCGGCTTGCCGGCGAGCGCATTGGCGATGATGAGGGGAACGAGCTTCTCGGGAAACTGCCAGGGGCCGTAGTTGTTGGAGCAGTTGGTGGTCAGGACCGGCAGGCCGTAGGTGTGGTGGTGGCCACGGACGAGATGGTCGGAGGCCGCCTTGCTCGCCGCATAGGGGCTGTTGGGAAGGTACTGGTTGGTCTCGGAGAACGGCGGGTCGGTTGCGGCGAGCGTGCCGAAGACCTCGTCGGTGGAGACGTGGAGAAAACGAAACGCATCCTTCTCGGCCGGCGGCAGCGCGGTCCAGAAGGACCGCACCGCTTCCAGCAGCCGGAACGTGCCGACGATGTTCGTGTCGACGAAGTCGGCCGGCCCGTGGATGGAACGGTCGACGTGGCTCTCGGCGGCAAAGTGCACCACGGCCCGGACGCTGCGGTCGGCGAGCAGGCCCTCGATGAGCGGTCGGTCGGCGATGTCGCCGCGAACGAACGTGTGCCGTGGATCAGCCTTGATGGCGTCGAGGTTGCGGACGTTGCCGGCGTAGGTGAGCTTGTCGAGGTTGATCACCGGCTCGCTGGTGGTGGCGAGCCAGTCGAGCACGAAGTTGGAGCCGATGAAGCCGGCGCCGCCGGTGACGAGGATCATGGTGTGGGGGCTCGGGAGGCGGAGCGGCGGGTTCCTGCGGTCGGCGGCCGTTCGGCCGGCATCGGGTCTTTCAGCCCCGGATACGAGGCTATTATGTAACGGAGATCCTCCCGTCCCGGAAACCCGGGCCCGTCCGTCCCTCCCCGGTGCCGCATGCTCTCGCCTGACCAGGTCGTCGAGACCTACTTTCTGGAGTCCCGCCACCAACTCCTGGAGATCGCCGCCCACCTCGACCGGCTCGACGCGGCCGGGGCTCGCGAGGGCCATGGTCCCGGGGCGGCAGCGGCCGCGAAGCTCGCCGTGCTGAAGGAGGCGCTCGCGCTGCTCGCCGCCGAGCGGCCGGCGGGGGAGCGGACCGTGGCCCTCCTCGAACTCTTCGCCAAGGTCTGACGCCGCACGCCCGGCCGGAGCACAGCCATGCAGATCATCCAGCCCCACTACCACGCCATCGCCCGCACCGCGCAGGACTACGAGCGGATGGCGATGAGCGGCGTCGTCGCCGTGGCCGAGCCCGCCTTCTGGGCCGGCTTCGACCGGCTCTACCCCGAGACCTTCATCGACTACTTCCGGCAGATCTCGGAGTTCGAGCCGACCCGCGCCGCCCAGTACGGCATCCGCCACTTCTGCTGGGTGGCCGTGAATCCCAAGGAAGCCGAGAACCCCACGCTCACCCGCGAGGTGCTGAAGCATTTTCCGGAGTTCTTCGCCAAGCCGACCGTGCTCGGCGTGGGCGAGACGGGTCTCCACAAGTCGACGAAGAACGAATGCGAGTCGCTCGAGGCCCACGTCGAGCTTGCCATGAAGCACGGCCAGCTCGTGCTCATCCACACGCCCCACCTCGCCGACAAGGCCCATGGCACGAAGAAGGTGCTCGAGGTGCTCGCCGGCATGAAGGTCGATCCCGAGCGGATCTGGATCGACCACGTCGAGGAGCAGACCATCAAGCCCTGCCTCGACGCAGGCTACTGGGTGGGTTTCACGCTCTATCCGATCACCAAGTGCTCGCCGAAGCGGGCCGTCGACATGCTGGAGAAGTACGGAACCGAGAGGATCCTCGTGAACTCGTCGGCCGACTGGGGGCCGAGCGACCCCTTCACGCTCCAGGAGTGCATCCTCGAGTTCCGCCGCCGCGGGCATTCGCTCCAGGAGGCACTTCACGTGTTTCACAACAACCCCTGCCGCTTCCTCGGCCAGAACCCCAAGTTCGATATCCAGCCGATCTGCATCGAGAAGCTCGCCGGGGTGCGGGCGTGACGCACCTCTCGCTCATTCGGCAGCTGTCCTTCTGCGCGGGGCACAGGCTCTACGGCCACGAGGGCCGCTGTGCGTTTCTCCACGGGCACAACTACCGTGTCGACATCGAGGTGGAGGCGGAGGGGGGCGGCGCGGCGGTGGACGACGTCGGCCGCGTGGTCGACTTCTCGCTCATCAAGAAGCGGATGCTCGGCTGGCTCGACGAGCACTGGGATCACGCGTTCATCCTCTTCGAGAAGGACGAGACGACGCTCGCCGCCGTCCGTGTCGCGGAGCCCACCAAGTATTTCGTGCTCCCGTGGAACCCGACGGCCGAGAACATGGCCCGCTACCTGCTCGAGGTCGTGGCGCCGCACGTGCTTGGCGGGCTCGATGTCATCGCCCGCCGCGTGACGGTGTGGGAGACCGACGAAGCCTGTGCCGTGGCGACGCTCGTGGGCCGCCCCAAACCACCGCCGGTGGCGATCGGCTCGGCCGTGGTCGTGGACGCGAGGAGGTGATCCCGTGACGATGCAGCCCTTCCCCGGCCGGTTCCCCGACACCAGGCTCCGCCGCACCCGGCGGCACGAGTGGCTTCGTCGGGCCGTCGCCGAGACGACGCTCTTGCCGGCCGACCTTGTCTGGCCCCTGTTCGTGCACGACCACGAGGCGATTCATCCCGTGGCGAGCATGCCGGGCGTCGAGCGGCTGCCGATCGAGGGCATTCTCCGGGCGGCGGGCGAGGCGATCCGGCTCGGCATTCCGGCGATCGCCCTCTTTCCGGTCGTCGAGCCCGCGCGGAAGACCGACGATGCGGCCCATGCCTTCGATCCAGAGAACCTGGCCTGCCGGGCCGTCCGGGCCGTGCGGAAGGAATATGGCGACGCGCTGGGCATCATCTGCGACGTGGCCCTCGACCCCTACACGAGCCACGGCCACGACGGCCTGCTCGTGGACGGGCAGATCGTCAACGACGAGACGGTCGACGTGCTCTGCAGGCAGGCCGTCGTGCTCGCCGACGCCGGCTGCCACGTGGTGGCGCCGTCCGACATGATGGATGGCCGCGTGGGGTCACTGCGGCTCGCGCTCGACGAGCACGACCACGACGACGTGGCGATCCTCTCCTACGCCGCGAAGTATGCCTCGGCCTTTTATGGCCCCTTCCGCGACGCCGTCGGTAGTGCCTCGGCGCTCGGCACGGCGGCGGGCCGCGGCCTGGGCGACAAGAAGACCTACCAGATGGACGTGGCCAACGCCGACGAGGCGCTGCGGGAAGTGGCCCTCGACATCGCCGAGGGGGCCGACATGGTGATGGTGAAGCCGGCCGGCACGTCGCTCGACGTCATCCACAGGGTGAAGACGACCTTCGGCGTGCCCACCTTCGCCTACCAGGTGAGCGGCGAGTACGCGATGATCCAGGCGGCGGCCGAGAACGGCTGGCTCGACGGTGCGAAGGCGGCGCTCGAGAGCGTGCTGGTGATCAAGCGGGCGGGTGCCGACGGCATCCTCACCTACTTCGCCCCCGAGATCGCCCGGGCTATTTCACGCTGAGCGCGACGGAGAACCGAGGCTCGCCGCCGTCGCCGAGTCTGTCCGAGCGCGAGCAGTCCGCCCACGCCGACCATGCCCAGAGCCCACGGCTCGGGCACCGGAACGACGGTGCCGGCGACCGAGATCGACATGGATTTCGATGTGGCTCCCGACAGGTTCTCGTCGGACAGGTTGAGGACGTAGGAGCCCGAGAAGCTACCGGGCGTCGCTGTGCTCATGCTGACGGTCGCGGACCGCGACGAACCGGAGGTGAGATTGAGGAACGGTAGCAGCGATGTCGTGAACACACCGCCCGGGTCGGTCTCGGCGATGCCGTCGAGGTCGAGGGCTGCCGTCCAGAGGGAACCGAGGCTGCCAGGGAGATTGAACATGTCGAACGTGATGATGCTGGCGGGATCGCCCTGCGTCAGCGTGCCGAAGTTGACCGCCAGGAAGGAACTCGTGCTGCCCGACAGGAACGAGGCGGTGGCTGGATGCAGGACCGCGAGCGACACGTCGATCCGGTCGTCGGCGTCGTTGGAGCCGCGGCCAGCACCCCCGTCGGTCGTGATGTCGAGGTTGTCGATCAGCACGGAGCCGGTCTTGAGGCCGGCGGTGGCGGTCGAGGTGTCCAGCCCGACCGAGAGGGATCTCGAGTCTGAGCCGCTCGCGGTGATCGGGAAGGCGTTGAGCTTTCCCGTCACGCTGCTCGTCGCGCTGCCGGACGCGGAGACCCGGTAGTACGTGCCGTCGTTGCCGCTCCTCCGCAGGACGACACTCTGGGACGAGGGCACGCTCCCGTTGACGATCACCCGTCCGAGATTGACGTCGACGGACGACGAGCCGGAAACGGCCGGGGACGTCCCGACGTAGAGCTGGCTGTCGTTGGCCTGATCGACGAACACGCTCCAGACGTACTCCGGATTGTCGATGTAGGGATTCCGGTTCTGCTGGTAGTCGGTGTAGATGATCTGATTGCGGCGGAGCTCGAACTCGTCGGGAACCGCGTGATAGTGCCATTCGATCATGCGGGTGAGGCTGCCGAGCCCCTGGGCCTCGGTGGGATCGCCGGGGAAGAGCTCGAGGTCGGCCGTCAGGGCGTCGGCACCGTCGTAGCGGGTGGCCATGTAGAACTCGTGGCGGGCGACCATGCCGGCGTCGGCGTCGCCCGGATACCAGACGCCGGCGCCGCCGTCGGTGACCGCGCCGTAGGGCTGCGTACCGAAGGCGCCGCCAAAGTTCTTGTTGCCGCGGGAGGAGTTGATCGACGGGTTCGACGCCCGCAGGTGGTGCAGGTCGCTGTAGTCGGGGCCGGTCCCGCCGAGGCCGCGTGAATCAGCCCAGGTGTGCTCGCGGTTCCACGAGGTGCCATTGTCCCAGCCGGGGACCGGCCCGGCCGGGCTCAGCGCCGACACGTCGAGCGACACCCGGTTGTAGACGAGCAGCACCCTCCCCGCGCCGGCGGGGTCGGCGTCGGTGACCTGCAGGGCGGAGCGGGCCTGCTCGTAGGTGAAGACGACGTGGTCATCGATGATCGAGTTGAGCTGGGCCTTGAGCGCCGAGCCGGTGCCAGTGGCTGCGGCGTAGTATCCCGCCGGAGGGTCGTAGGAACTGATCGGCGTGCTCGGACTCGACGAGTTGACGGTCACCGTGAAGCTCAGCGGGCCCTGGAATCCCCCCGTTCCCCCCGATGCCTCCGCGTTGTAGGCATACCACCGCAGGTCGATCGACGAGAGCCCCTGGTAGGCGCTCGAGCTTCCCGACATCGCGAGCACCACGTTCGTGCCCGTGGTCGCCGTCGAGTCGGTGGTGAAGTGCAGCGCGTCGCCCGAGACCGCGAACAGGCCGCTGCCGCCCAGCGAAGCGTAGGTTCCGACGGGGGCGGCGAAATTGTCGACGTTCGACCGCCACTGCGAGCTTCTCGGTCCCGTGGAACTCCGCCCGACGCCGAAGGTGAGCGAGTCGATGTCGAAGGTGTAGCCACCGGAGGCGTTCAGCGTGAATCCGAAATAGTCGCCCAGGTCCGGCGATCCGGTGAGCAGGGCGCTCGTGCCGCTCGGATCGACGGGCCAGCCGGACGCCCGGTAGTTGCCGCTGCTGGACGAGGAGGTGCCGCCGACCTTGAGCAGATTCCCAACCGTGAGGTTGGCGATCGCGGCACCGTTGTAGGCGAACGACGAGACGTTGCCGGAGGTGCCGAAGGTGAACACCCCCGTGCTGGTCACCGACGCGGCGCGGGCGAGGTCTGCCCCTGCGAGGATGCAGGCCACGGCTGCGACGATCCACCGGGCCGTGCGACACGGCAGGTCATGATTCCGCCGCCGGCACGACATTCCGGGTGATCCGTTTCGCTGAGGGTTTCGGCACACGACGACCACCGGCTCTCAAGGCAAACCTCGTGCCGTGGAGGGCCGGGGTCGGCCCGGGTTGGGGCCCCGGGAGGCCACGCGGGCCGCGATTTCGCCGCTCTCGCCGCGATTGGCGAAAAACGCAACGACCCATTTCTTGACACGGGGTGACTGTGTGACAGCCCGGCCTGGAGCGAATCGCCCCACCCGCCTGGGGCGATTCGCTCCAGTGTGGCCGCGTCGGCTGGGGCGTTTCGCGCCACCGGTGTCGGCCGGGAGGTGGGCCGGTGGCCCATGGTCCGCGGGCGGCTACCCCTGCTTCGGGCGGTAGGCAACGAGACGCTTTGGGTTCGTCTCGAGCCGTGGCGGCGACGGATCGCCTGTGCGGACAAGGTCGATGCAGTAGGGGATCGCCGGAAAGATCGCGTCGAGGCACTGGCCGATGCTCTTTGGCCGGCCCGGCAGGTTGACGACGAGGGCCCTGCCGCAGATGCCCGCTGTCTGTCGCGAGAGGATCGCGGTGGGCACGTGCTTGAGCGACTCCTGCCGCATGAGTTCACCGAAACCGGGAAGCATTCTGGTGCAGACCCGCTCCGTGGCTTCGGGGGTGACGTCGCGGGGGGCGGGGCCGGTGCCGCCGGTGGTCACGATCAGGCAGCAGCCCGCATCGGCCATGCCACGGATCGCCGCGGCGATCGTGTCGAGGTCATCGGGCACGATCAGCTCTCGCGGCTCCCACGGGCTCGCAAGCACCTCGTGGAGATAATCCCGGATCGCGGGCCCGCCCTCGTCGGGATACTCGCCGCGGCTCGCCCGGTCGGAAACCGTGAGGATGCCGATCAGGGCCGGAGCTGGGGCCGCATGGTTCATGCGTGGTGGCCCGGTGCCCAGGAGAAGAGCCGGATCTTGTTGCCGTCGGGATCGATGGCCACGAGTTCGCGAAACCCCTCGGGATTCGCTCGGGGCGGGGAGGTGGCGGCGGCGCCGAGCCGCTGCCAGGCCGCGTCGAGGTCGTCGGTCTCGAAGCCGAGGCTCCAGCGGCCGCTCGGCTCGCCGGGCGTGGCCCGGCCCATGATTGCCAGCCGCGTGCAGCCGGCATCGAGCAGGGCATAGTGGTCGTCCACGACCCGCAGCAGCACCTTCAGGCCGAGGATGTCGCGATACCAGTCGACGAGGAGATCCCATCGCGACGTGCGGAGCTCCACGCTGAACAGCGACGGCGGATGGGGCGTGTGGCTCATGGGATTCAAAGTCTATCCGCGACGCCGGGAAAACCGGCTTCACCAAACCGTCGCCATGGCCGACAATCCCCGCCACCGGCCCGCTCCGACCTCGCCCCGCTCCACCCCGATCACGCACCATGCACGACGCCCCCGATCCGAAACGATCCGCACCCTCCCCAGCTGTGACGGGCGACGCCGCCTCCGGGACCGCCGCGCAACTCGAGAAGGCCCGCCGCGACAAGTTCGACCGGCTGGTCGCCATGGGCGTCGACCCGTGGGGCAAGCGGTTCGACGACATCCTGCCGATCACCGACGTACGGTCGCGCGGCGAAGGAGTCGAGAAGACGGCCGACGACGGGCCGACCGTCCGCGTGGCCGGGCGGATCATGCTGCTGCGGAGCGCCGGGAGTCTCGTCTTCATCGACCTCCATGACCGCACCGGCCGCATCCAGCTGATGCTCGGCAAGAAGCAGGTCGGCCCCGAGATCTGGAAGGTCGTCGACTGCCTCGACCTCGGCGACATCGTGGGCGTCGACGGTCGGCTCGGCTGGTCGAAGACCGGCGAGATGACCGTGTTCGTGACGCACCTCGAGTTCCTGACGAAGTCGCTCGCCACGCCACCGGACAAGTACCACGGCCTGGTCGACGCCGAACTCCGGCAGCGGATGCGATACCTCGATCTGATCCACGGCGAGGGAGTTCGCGACCGCTTCGTGGCCCGCAGCCGGATCGTCGAGGCGGTCCGCCGCGTGCTCGCCGAGCGGAAGTACCTCGAAGTGGAGGGGCCGACGCTCCAGGACACGGCGGGCGGCGCCGCTGCGCGGCCGTTCAGCACGCACCACAACGCGCTCGACATGCCGCTGGTGCTCCGGATCGCGCTGGAGCTCCACCTGAAGCGACTGCTTGTCGGCGGCATGGAGCGGGTATTCGAGCTCGGCCGCGTCTACCGCAACGAGGGCGTGAGCACCCGGCACAACCCGGAGTTCACGATGCTCGAGGCCTACGAGGCCTACGGCAACTACGAGACGATGATGGACCTCACCGAGGCGATCATCCTCGAGGCCGCGAAGGTGGCCGGCTCGCCGACACGGTTCGAGTGGATGGGTCGGCCTGTCGATCTCACGCCCCCTTTCCGCCGCGCGAAGTACGACGACCTCCTCCGCGAGGTGACCGGCTGCGATCCGACCGACCCGGCGAGCGTGGCGGCGGCGGCCGCGAAGTCGGGCGTCGAAACGGCCGGCCGCCACCCTGACGTGATCAAGAGCGACCTCTTCGAGGCCACGGTCGAGAAGACGCTCGACGGCCCGGTGTTCGTGATCGACTATCCCGCCTCCATCTGCCCGCTCACCAAGCGAAAGGCTGGGCAGCCGCACGTGGCCGAGCGGTTCGAGCTCTACGTGGCCGGCATGGAACTGGCCAACGCCTACACCGAGCTCAACGACCCCGATCTCCAGGAGGAGCTCTTCCGCACGCAACTCGCGGGCCTCGCGGCCGAGGAGTCGATGGCCCGGATGGACTCCGACTTCATCACCGCCCTGCGGCACGGCATGCCGCCGGCGGGCGTGCTCGGGATCG
>CAIKWU010000109.1 GCA_903831155.1 uncultured Planctomycetaceae bacterium
AAGAAACCCGACGCATTGGACGGCAGCGAACTCTGCGTCTCGGAGAGGGCGGCGACCGACCAGAGGCCGTCGGGCACCAGGTCGAAGTCCTTGAGCTGGGCGTTGCGGTTGGAGTCCACCACGATCTGATCCCAGATGATCTGTCCGATCGGCTGGCCGTTGATGTAGGTGTCGTATCGCGGCGAAGATGTCGCGGCGTCGAGTTGCATCACCATCGCGAAGCGATACCACGTGTTGGCCACCACCGTGCCCCCGTAGGCCGTGGCCGCACCATACTGCTGGCTCGGCTTTCGCACGAACAGCGCGCCGTCGGCATTGCCTCGCGGCTGGAAGAGGTCGAGATAGTTGGGCAGACCCGTGAGGCTCGATCCGGGCACGAGCACGTCGGTCACGAAGGTGTAGCGGTTGAGCTTCGTGAGCGGCGCACCGCCGCTCGACGTGCCGTTGGCGAGCAGCGGAAATGACGCGAGCATTCCCACCGCGGCGCCGCGGCCCCGCATGTCGGGCACCCGCAGGACGGTCGTCGTGCTGCTGCCGAGCGACGCCACGCCGAAGGAGCCCGTCGTGGCATACACGATCGGCGGCGGATTGGGCGTGCCCCCGAAGGCGGCATAGGAGGGTGTATTGGGAAGCCACGCGAGTTGTGTCCCGGGCATGCCAGACACTGGCGTGAACGATCCGGTAGAAAAATCCCAGTTGCCAACCACGGCCGCGTGGGAAGTGGCGCTGAGGAGCAGGCAGGGCACGAGGCCAGCGGCCGCAAGCCGAACCACCCGTGCGAAGCCGATGCGATGACCAGACGCGTTCATGCGTTCACCCGTTTGGCAAAAAGGGCGTGACGCGTCGGGCAGGCTTGGGAGGCCGGCGGAATCGCCGGCAAAAGGTGAGCGGCAGGAAACGGCCCCACGAAGCAGGGCAGGGGATCGCGACCTCGGGCGAAGTCACGGCCACGACGTTTCTGGGCCACCCGGGAAAACTCCCGGCATGACCGACGCGCTCACGAGCAGTTCCACAAAGTCACCGGGGGATCAGACACAAAAACCCTACCGCCTGTCCGATTCCCTCCACCGCGGGAGTATAACGGAGCCGGATGAGGGGCAAGAGCAGGGCCGTCGGCGGCCTCCAAAAGGCCGCCCCCACAGACGGGGCCCCATCGCCGGATAAACTCATTTCGCCCGGGTTTCGCCAACCTCGGGCTCGCCGCGGGACCGGAATACGGGATCATGCCCGAACCACACGAGACGGACCGATCGAGCCACGACGCGAGCCGCACGGTACACCGCCCTCTGGAGGCGGCCCGCGTGTAGGCCAGGTCATCCGCCGTGTCTGCAGACCGAAACAGCAGCGAGCGGCCAGTGGACCCGTCCAGCCCGACACACGCGGGCATGACGCTCGTGGAGCTGCTCGTGGTAGTGGCGATCATCGCCACGCTGATCGGCCTGCTATTGCCCGCCGTGCAAGCAGCCCGTGAGTCTGCCCGCCGCACGCAGTGCTTCTCGCACGTGAAGCAAGTCGCACTCGCCTGCCTCGCCCACGAGCAGGCCCGCGGCTGCTTCCCATCCGGCGGCTGGGGAGGGACGTGGACGGGCGATCCCGACCGCGGCTTCGACGAACGGCAGCCCGGCGGCTGGGTGTTCAACATCCTGCCATGGGTGGAGCAGGGGGGGCTGCGCGACCTCGGGTCGGGCATGGCCGATACCGAGGCGAAGGCCAACGCTGCTGCATCCCGGCTGACCACGCCCGTGCCGCTCTTCACGTGTCCGTCGCGGCGACCGCCCGGCGTGTTCCCCGTGCGGCCGAGCCTCGACTTCTGGGTGGTGGCGGTGCCCACGTCGGTCAAGCGGCGGTTGGAGACGCTGGCCCGCGGCGACTATGCCGCCAACATGGGCAGCGGCATGCCGCCGAATCACTATCGCGGGGGCGGCTCATATTCTCCTGCATCGATCGCCGACGCGGCGACCGATGCCGACTGGCTATCAAGTTTCGGGCCTGCACCCGACGGGATCGTGTTTCGCCGCAGCCAGGTGCGTATGAAGGACATCACCGACGGCTCGTCGAAGACGTATCTCTTGGGCGAGAAATACCTCGACCCTGCGAAGTTGGCCAACGGCACGTCGGACGACGACGACCAGAGCCTTTTTTCCGGATTCGACCGCGATACGGTCCGGGCCGGCTGCGTGCCGCCCTACCGCGACCAAGCCAACTTCGACCCGAAGGACATGCACGGCGGCTATCCCGTCCCGCTGGCCTACGGCAGTGCGCATCCGGATGCCTGCGGGATCGCGATGGCGGATGGGTCGGTGCGGAGCGTGGCCTACTCGATCGATCCCGTGATCCACCGTGGCCTCTCATCGCGAAACGACGGGCAGGGCGGCGACTAGGGGGCGATGAGGCGGATCAGCGTCAGGGCCATGCGATAGGCCAACATCCGCCGACCCACGGCGGCCTCACCGCTCTGGCTTCTTGGGCAGCGTGAGCGTCGCAAGCCGACCGGTCCGCTGCGGGGGAGCGGACGGCTCGCATCCGGCGATCGCCACCAGATCGCCTGCAGGCGAAACCGCAACGTCGGCAATCGTCCACCCAGGACGAATCTCATCGAACACAGCCAGCGTTTTCGCATCCGACAGTCGCAGGCCCGCTTCGTCGGCTGTGAGCAACACCTGTCGATCCGGCGACCAGCCAACAGCCACGACCTCCCGGGCATGCGGCACCAGGGCACCAACACGAGCCCCGGTGTCGGCCTCGTAGACGGAGGCTTCGCCATTTCGACTGCCGCAAACAAACCGCCGGCCGTCGGGCGACCATGCGACACAGTTCAGCGAGTCGGTGATCGGGATCTCGAGAGGCTTCACCGACAGCCTACGATTCCCGCCCGTTGAAGCCCCGCCCTCCGAATCGAGCAATACGGGCAGCACGAGGAGCTTTTGGCCCGCGACCACGACCCTGGGCGCCCCAGCGGGCGCTGCGGCCACGGCGCACACATGCCAATCGATCGAAAAGATCTTCGTGCCCGAGAGGAGATCGGGGGACCAAAGTGTCACCTGATCCTCGCTGGCCACAGTGACCAGTCGACCCTGGGAGGTCCAGGCTGCAACGCCGCATCGAAGGATGGGCAGGGACAGGTCAACGCAGGCAGCGAGCCTGCCTGACTCGATCGTCCCGGCGGCGAAGGAACGCCTCCAAAACGACAGCGCACAGCGACGCCCCTCGGCGTCCAGGGCAAGGCCATTGAGTGGAGTTTTCTCAGAGACCACGGAGTCGAAGTCGCTTCGTCGCCAGACGGTCGTGTCTTGGTCACGCCGGAGCATCAACGGCGACTGCAGCGCCCCGCCCAGGATCAACGCATTCTCACCGCGTGAGCCAGTTGGAAGCGGCTCAACGTGATCGAGGTCCCCGCCCTCAAACCGCACGTCCTCGACCCCGTTCAACTCCGGTCCGCGGGCGGTGTCCCACTCGCGGATGGTGCCGTCTCTGCCTGCCGAAACCAGGCCACCTGCTGGAAGAAAGGCCACGTCCCAGACGCGGCCCACGTGACCTCGCAGCGCGGTGCCCGGCTCGTCGCCTCCGATATCGAACAGCCGAATCGTGCCGTCACGGCAGGCGGTGGCCATGAGCCTGCCGTCGGACGAGAAACCGCAACCATACACCCATGCCGGCTGCACCGGCAGAAGGCGTGTAAGCCTGCCATCCTCGACTGACCAGATCCGCGCCCGACGCTCGCTGCTTCCGGCGGCCACCAAGGTGCCGTCGGGCGAGATCGCAAGGGAGTGGAAGACCGGCGGCTGGCTTTCCTCGCGGCGATGCTCGAGTTCCCGAGGAGCAAGCTCACCTGCGGTATCCGCGATAAACACATGGTCGCCGCAGGCCACGGCCACAGAGTCGCCTGAGACGAGAGCCACCGCCTCGATATCCGCGGGCTCGTCGGCAGGGATCGCGAGTTGAATCACGCGTGGCGGTGCATCACCATCGACATCAAGCACTCGCAGCACCCGATCCTCGCCGCCCGTCGCCAGATGGCGGCCATCGGCTAGGAAGGCCACTCCGTAGAGTGGGGCCCCGCGGCCCGCCGAGCCGAGCGACTCGAGTTCGCCCGTATCCGTCACCTGCCACCATCGACACCGGCCATCCTGGCCGGCGGTGGCGAGCATCCGACCGTCTCCTGAGAAGCACACGTCGTTGATCTCGTCGTGGGCCGCCGCAATTTCCGCCGTGCAGCGACCTTGCCGATCGATCAGGCGGAGCGTGCCGTCGGCGAAGCCCGCAGCGACAAGCCGACCATCGGGTGCAACGGCGAGCGTATGCGCGGCGGCGGGGTGAAGGGCCGAGGCGGGTTCGAAAAGCATGCGTCGCTCGCCGTGAAGCCGCCGCTGGAGCCAGCGGCCGCCAAGCGAATCGGCAAGCGAAGGAGAAAGCTCCCGCACCTCGGCGGCATGGACGACCGCACGGCTCACGTTGCCGGTTCGCCACGCCTCGAAGGCCCGCTGCAGTTCGACGGCTGCGGTCTTCTCTCGAATCTCCTCGCGTTGAGCCTGCGCGGCACGTCCTTCTGCACGCCAGGCCCGGGCGCTCCACGCCATGCCCAGAAAGGCCACCACGAGCCCCGCCGCGAGGCTCGCCACCACCCGCTTTCGGACAAGCACGCGACCAAGGCGAGCAGCCGGCGACAGCGGGCGGACCGTCGTGGGACTGCCAGCGAGAAACCGCTTCAGGTCCGCTGCCAGGTCGGCGGCCGACGAATACCGATCGGCGGCTTGTTTGGCGAGGCATGCCGCCGTGACGGCAGCGAGGTCACGAGGTATTCCGGGGACGATTCGGTCGGGAGACACGGCCTCGTCGAGCATGACGCTGCGGTAGATCTCGACGTCGGTGCGGCCGTCGTAGGGGCTTTGGCCGGTGAGGAGCCTGTGCAGCAGAAGCCCGAGAGCGTGGACGTCGGTGGCGGGCCCGACGGCCCCAAACGAGCGGTCGATCTGCTCGGGGGCCATCCAGGATGGCGTGCCCAGCCGTGATCCCGAGGCCGTGAGTTGCGTAAGGTCGCTCGCCTCCTCGTGAAGCGTTCCCAGGCCGAAGTCGGCAAGCTTCACGATAAGGCGATCCGAAAGAATCGCTTCATCTGGCTGCGATGCGGCCGTGAGGAGCACGTTGGCCGGCTTGATGTCGCGGTGGATCACGCCCTGCGCATGGGCGTAGGCCGCCGCTTCGGCGAGAAACAGCACAACACGCACCGCGGTCCGCGGCGGCAGTGGCCCAGAATGACGGGTAAGCCAGGCGGCGAGACTGCCACCGTCGCAAAACTCCTCCACGATGTATTCCCGGCCGCCGTCATCGCTCACCTCATGGATCGTCACGATGTGCGGATGAACGAGCCGCGACGCGATCTCGGCTTCGCGGAGAAACCGCCGGCGGAGTGTCGGGGAGAGCAGGGCGTCGGGCCGTCGAACCTTCACCGCGACGCGGCGGCGAAGCAGGGGATCAAACGCCTCCCAGACGACGGCAAAGCCGCCCTCACCAGCCGCCGCAATCACCTGATAGCGACCGATTGCCGTTGGTACGTCAGCCGCCGGAAGACGCACCTCCCCGCCCTCCGCCGCCGCCGCCTGCCGGAGGCGGAGGATCAGGTCGAGCGTGGAAGCGATCTGCTCCGGGGCTCCCGAGGGCGTCGGCGCCGAATCGACTCCTGCGGAAAACCCACCCAAGTAGTCGTCGAGGGCGGCAGCCTCGTCAGCGGAGGCATCGTCGAGGTCGTCGTCGGTCGGTTCCGGAAGCGGCACGTCGGCACCCATCCAAGCTTCTCGCAGGCTTTTTGCAGGCTTCGTGCGGCGACAGGTGGCCCAAGCCTACGACACCGCCGCAGCGAGGGTCTCGCCCGAATCCTCCGGCTCGGCGTCGGCCGTCGCGTCTCGGGCCGCTCGCGGAGCAGCGTGTGTGCCTGATGGGCTGGCCGCCAGTTCGTCATTCAGCCGCAGCATGGCTCGATGCCAGAGCTTGCGCGTGGCTCCGATCGAGCGGCCCATCTGGGCGGCGATTTCATCGAACGACAGGCCACGCCAATACCTCAACCAGATCACGGTGCGGTAATCATCGGGCAAGCGAGCAAGGGTGCGGTGAAGCTCTGCCGCATCCTCCTTGCGGATCGCCGAGCCATCGGGAGGACCGATGCTGCCTGCCAGAGCGAGAGCGCCTCGTCCTACCCGCGAATCTCCGAGGCTCCTCTCGAATCGAAACCCCCGCTTCTCCGTCAGCCCATGATGCCTCACCGCATCGATCAGGTTGTGGTTGAGGATGCTCCGCAGCCACGCGAAGAGTTCCTCCGGGGTCGTGCCGGAAAAACGCGCGAAGTCGCGATGCATGTCGATCGCGGTCTCCTGCACGACGTCCGAGGGCGCGACGCGGCCTCGGAGCGCCAGCGGCAGACCACGGGAGGCGGCATCGAGCAACTGATGTCGGGCCGCGTCGAACAGTTGGCCCAAGGCGGCTCTGTCACCCCGGTGGGCCGCGGTCAGCAGTTCGACAATCTTCGAACCGACCACGAGAGGCACGTCGATAGGCTCGGCGTGTGACGACGACCGTGAGGCATCGGTCATGGACGAACCCCCATGCGCAACAGCCTCCCTGCCGCACCCATGCGATCCGGCTCTCAAGCGGGAAAACAGCTGTCGTCACCGCCGGCGTCCAACTTGGATGCCTGACCACGCTTTAGAGGTGTTGGAACTCTAGTCGAGGTAGGGCGGTGACCCCCCAAGCGTAGTCGGCCAGGGGCGTGGGTGTCTAGCAGCCGGCAAATCAAGGCCGGTTTTGCTGGGCATACCAGCACCATGGCCGCCTTCGTGTCGCCGTGAATCGCCATTTCCGAAGAGCTTCGCCATGCCACATCGTCGCCGTCCGTCTCCCCGCCGTGCCCGAGCCAACCGCCAGGAGCGGGATCTCTTCCGTCGTCGCAAGCAGCGCCGCGCCCGGCAGGCCATCCGTGGCCTCGGCGTACCGGAGGCGCTCGAGCAAAGGCAGATGCTGGCCTACCAATCGATCGAGGAACTCACTCCAAATCGACAGGTGACTCAGTCGCTTCAGTCGCCCAACCAAGTAACCGCCGTCACACACGAGTTCCAAGTTGCCGCGTCGCAAAGCGCGTCGTCCTTACAGTTTGTCGAGGGAGTTGATTTCCTCCGCCCCAGCCAGATGTTCGCCCGCATGGCCGGGCAGCCCATCACCGGCGCGACAATCATCACGCACGGTTTCCAAATTGGGGATCGCGACGGTGATTCGCTGGTGCCGCTCGGCGAGAAGATCTGGCTCAAGGTCGATGCGCTCAACGGCGGCGCGGAGAGTTCCTACCTGCTCGATTACGACGTCCGGGGGCAGAATACGGCGGGAGTCTTCGATCTCTCGCAATCGCGGCTGCCGGCGACCGGCCGTCTTCAGCCCGGTCACCTGACGCTCGTCTTCGACTGGGCGCCCGAGTCAAACGAGATGTCGGCCGGCTGGGGCGAGGCCGCCGGCGACGCCCTCTTCAACATGGTCGTCGGCCTCGGCCTGGTGGACCTGACAAACACCACCACCACCCAGCCGCTCCACTTCATCGCCCACAGCTTCGGCACGGCCGTCACGAGCGAGGCCGTCGAGCGGCTCGGGCGGCTGGGCGTGAAGGTGGATCAGGTCACGTATCTCGACCCCCACGAGTTCAATGAGAACCTGGTCGGCATCGACATCTGGGATGCGGAGCAGAGGCTCTACGACCTCGGCAAGCCGGCTGGCTACGGCGCGACCGCCTGGAACAACGTCCGGTTCACGGACGTCTATTACCAGACGATGGATTCGCCGGAAGGCCGCCCCATTCCGGGAGCCTTCAACCAGTGGATGAATGGAATCATCCCGGACAACGCGTTCCCCAGCAACGAGCATTCGACCGTCTGGGAAGGCTGGTATGCCGACACCGTCATGCACGTCGGCGAGGCCGGCTTTCCGCTCGGGTTCTCCCTGAGCGAGGTCGCGATGCGGCCGCTTTCCGCCGCTCAAATCAATACCATCAGAGCGACGCGGGCGCCCCGCAATTTCGCCGGCACCACGGCGTTCCCGCAGGACCACCAGAACACGCCCAACGCGATCCGCGAGCAGATCACGCTCCGGCCCCCGGTGAGCGTGGATGCCTACGGCGAGAGCGTTCGCTTCTACAACGAATACAAGGGAATGCCGGCCTGGGATCCGCTCAGCATTGTCAACGGCAACTTCGAGTTCGCCGGCAACAGCCCGGGCCCGACGGTTCCCGGCTGGTCGCACCACGGCGGCGGCGGGGATGCCCGGTTGACCGCAGGCACGCTCGGGCTCGGGTCCGGGATATCGACCTATCGGGCGCACAACCTTCTCGCCGTCCCGGCGACGGCGCGATACCTGTCGTTTGACGCCCGCCGTGCACTCTCGAGCGCCGACGATCGCCTGCTGGTGCGTCTGGGCGACGAGGTGTTTGCACCGATTCCCGTTTCCTCGCTGTCGGACAGCCTGCAGCGGTATCGGCTCGAGGTGCCGGCGGGGCTCCGTGGCACCGCCGGAAAGCTCCTCTCCTTCGCGCTCGACGGGGGGTCGTCGGCCAGCGCAATCGAGTCGGCCGTCCGGATCGACAACATTCGGTTCGATGCCGGGGCGACGGGATCGACCGGCGACCTGCTGGCCGTGGATCTGCAGGCCGCCCATTTCGGCGGCAGCCAGTTCTCGCTGCTCGGCCTCGCCTCGATCGTGACTGCCGCCGGCACGTCCGGCCAGCCGCTCCTGGTGCGGCGGAGCGATGCCGATTCGCTGCTGTGGGACGTGTTCTTCGTCGACACTTCCGGCGGATCGCGGGTGGAGCAGCCGGTCGGCACGATCATCTCAGCGGAGCGGAATGGCGAGGGAGTATTCGCCGGCCGCGGCAAGTTGTACTTCGCGCCCATCGCCAGGGGCGGCTTCGCCGGCGATGAAAATCTGGTCGCGGCTGGGTTTCAGGGACGGATCGCGATCGCGTATTCGGTGGACGGGATCGTCCATGAGGCGGTGCTCCGCATCGATGCCGGAGGCGCGACTGCGACCCTCGGCGCGCTCACGTCGCGAACCGACGCCTTCAACGTGATGCGGGTGCAGCAGCGGCTCAACAGCCTCGCCGGGCCGACGACGATCGCGAGCGTGGCCGCGGCCTCGGCCCAGGACGCGATCCGCATCGCCTCTTCGACGCCGCATCAGCTCGCCAATGGCGACCGCGTCGAGGTCCGCGGCACCGGGTCGGCGGCCGACGGCCGCTGGACCGTGACGGTGGTCGATGCGACCACGTTCGAGCTCAGCGGCTCCCGCGGGGCGGTCACCGTCGCGGCGGGCCGGGGCGAGTGGGAGCGGGTGCCGCTCACGATCGACGGCCTCATCGGCCCGCAGACGACGTCCGCGCTCCGCGGATTCCGCGCGGCCAGGGGGATCGCGCCGCCCACGCAGCCGCAATCGCTCGACGTGCCCACTCTGCGGAGGCTCGACGGCTTCACGACGGCCCTCACCGCCGCGCAGCAGGCGTTGCTCCGCGACGGCCTGAACCAGTCGAAGACCAAGGTGCGTCCTTCGTCGAACGCAGCCGTCGCGAAGCCGCTGCCGCTCATCGGAGCGATCGCATCCGTCGGTGAGGCGATCGTCGATTCGGCTTCGGTCGCCGCGGCGGACGTGGCGGCCGGCCCGTTGCCTGCGGCTGCGGGAGTGGACGACTGGGAGGTGGATGCGTCTGTCTTCGACTCGCAGCGGAATGTGTTCTATGCCATGCCGGCGAACGGGGCCGGCGGTCAATCTGCGAACGCGAACCGCACGGTGAAACCCCCGGCCAAGCCGCTGCCCATCCCGGCGGCCCTGACGAGCACGTTCAACTTGAGCAGCCGGCCGGGGGCTACGAAGGTCATCTATCTCGTCTTCAACGGCCACACGACGACGGGCACGCCGGTTGACTCGGTCTGGACCGGCGGCGCGCCGATCGTCACGCCAGCATTCGACATCGACAACTTGCCTGGATTCAGCAACTCGGAATTGACGTACATCCAGAACATCTGGGCACGGGTTGCCGAGGACTTTTCCCCCTTTGACGTGAACGTAACGACAGTCGAACCCGCGGACGGCGACCTCCGGATAAGCGGTGACGACGACAATCGATCGGGCACCCGCGTCGTGATCGGTGGGGCCGGATTGCGGAATCCGGAACCGATCGCTTCCGTCAAGAAGACGTCCACGGGAACCATACGGATCACCACGGCCACGCCGCACTTCATCGGCGTGGACTATTTTTTTGGGGTTAGTGTTCGGAATACCGGTTCGGCGGCGGACCGTGACTGGAAAGCGAGGGTTATAAACGCGACGACCTTCGAACTCGCGGACTCCGCTCAGGTTGAGCTAGTCGATATCGTTGGCCGCGGCGAATGGCGACTTAACACAGGCGGCGGAATGTCCGTGAAAGACTCGTTCCGCGGCGAATGGGGGGATCATACCCCTGCGTTCGTGTGGGAGGATCGTAACGTCCCCGATAACGGGGACGGCTTGCAGTTCGCCAAGAACATCGCCGATTCGGCGACACACGAGATCGGGCATACGCTTGGACTCAATCACGACGGCACTCTTGACCCGGAAGAGGAGTACTACTTCGGCAGTAAACCACTGAGTAAACCACTGGCCGCCAGCTACGGATGGGCTCCGATCATGGGGGATGGCCGTGACGTAGGACTGGTTCAGTGGAGCAAGGGTGAGTACCCAAGCGCGACGGAGACCGAAGACGACCTGTCG
>CAIKWU010000110.1 GCA_903831155.1 uncultured Planctomycetaceae bacterium
CTCGGATGCCGACGGCGCTTCGCCATCCTGGCTGCGCTTGTCGGCATACGCCTGCTCCCGGGGCACGGGCAGCCCCTCGCTGAGTTCGACGCACACGCCCGGCAAGGCGAACCTCGGCTTCGCCCACGCCGGGCAAAGGCTGCCGGGGCCATGGATGGCCCGCCAGCCTTCAATTCAGACCCGGATCTTCGCGGCCTGCTCGACGATCCGCTCGAGCGGCACGAGGTTGCCCTTGTTGCACCCAGGGCAGGCCTCGGCGGCCTCCGCCCAGGCCGCGGGGCTCGACAGGTTCGAGTCCCAAAACGGCCACGTGCGGCACTGCCGCGGCCGTTCCTCGTAGGCGGTGCACTTTCGCGTGGTCGCGTCGAGCAGCACGCAGTCGCCGTTCGGCCGTTCTTTCAGCGAACGCCGCACGCCCACCTGCTTCACGTGGGCCTTCTCGAAGGCGGCCGTGGTCATGCCCGTGCGGGCCGCCATCGCGTCGATCTCGGCCTGGTTGACCCAGACGTATCCCTCGGCGCCCGTGCAGCAGTCGCCGCACTGCGTGCACTGGAACCTCAGCCCGCCGGCATACCAGACGTCTTTCGGGATTCCCGCCATCGTGTGTTCCTCCGCGTCTAGCCGACGATCTCCGCGACGGCGGTGCACAGGGCCTCGACGTCGGCATCGGTGCTGAACGGGCCGAAGCTCGCTCGCACCGTGCCGCCAGCCCGAGTGCCGAGATGGTCGTGCACGAGCGCGGCACAGTGAAACCCGGCCCGCACCTGCACGCCGGCACCCGTTTCGAGCATCACGGCGACGTCGGTGGGAGCATAGTGCTCCAGCGTGAAACTCACAATCGGCGCACCGCCCACACCGGCGTGGACCACGACGTCTCGCCGGCCCGAGAGCCGCGCCGCACAGCTGGCGGAGAGGCGTCGGCTGGCGTCGCCGACACGGGCCACGCCCCGATCCTCGAGCCACGCCGCCGCAGCGGCGAGCGCGGCGAGTGCCGGCACGTCGGGCGTGCCGGCCTCGAACCGATCGACGAACGCCTCCGGCATGTCGAGCGAGTCGCTGGCCGAACCGGTGCCCCCCTGCACGAGCACCGCCGGCTCGACGCCGTCGCGACACCAGAGGATCGCGGTTCCGGACATGCCGTGGAGCCACTTGTGGGCCGGGGCGGCGACGACATCGGCTCCGAAGCCGGGCGTCTCGAAGGGCACGAGGCCGAGCGACTGGGCCGCGTCGAGCACCACGAGCCCGCCCCGGGCGTGAGCGACCGCGACGATCGCCGGCAGGTCCTGGAGCCCGCCGGTGACGTTCGATGCATGGCTGACGACCACGAGCCGCGTGTCTTGCCGCCACGCGCTCGCGACGGCCGCGGGATCGACCATCCCCCGGCCGTCGCAGGGCACGATCGAGAGGGCGATCACGCCCGCCCGCTCGAGCAGGTGGAGCGGCCGCAGCGTGGCGTTGTGGTCGGCTGCCGTGGCGATGACGTGGCATCCCGGCCTCACCAGCCCGTGGATCGCCATGTTGAGGGCGAGCGTGCAGCCGGCGGGCAGGGCCACGCGGGCTGGATCGACACCGCCGAGGAGGCGTGCCACGGCCGCCCGTGCGGCGCGACGGATGGCATCGGCCTCCACCGCCTCGCGGTAGGCCGCACGGCCCGCGGTGGCGCCGATCCGGGTCGCGGCGTCATTCCACGCTGCGATCACCCCCTCCGGCTTCGGCCAGGTGGTGGCGGCATTGTCGAGGTAGCGGCGCGGCGGCGACGGGGGCATCGTGGTCAGCCTCCGATCTGATACATCGCGCGGGCCGGCCGCTCGAACGCGGGCGTGTCGATGCCGTGCGCGGCCCGCTTCGCGGCCACGCAGTCGCGGATCAGGGTCGTCAGCGCCTCGTCGTCTCCGCCACTGCGAAGCAGCCGGCGGGCGTCCCATTCCACGGTCGAGAAGAGGCAGTTGCGGACCTGCCCGTCGGCAGTGAGCCGCAGCCGGTCGCAGCGGTCGCAGAAGGGCCGGGTCACCGCGTTGATGAACCCCACGCGACCGCCATCCACCCATCGATAGTCGATCGCCGGCTGGCCGGGATCGTCGGTCCGCTCCGCGACCAGCGGGCCGATCTCCCTCTCGAGCAGCCGCCGCACCTCGGCCCCGGAGAGCACCTGCGACGGATCCCATGCCTCCTCGGCGTCGAGCGGCATGAACTCGATGAACCGCAGGTGGAAGCCCTCGCGGCGACAGAACCTCGTGAGCGGCAGGATGTCGGCCTCGGTGAGCCCCCTGATCGACACGGCATTGATGCGGATCTCCGGGAATCCCTGCCGCTTCGCCGCCTCGAGCCCCGCGAGCACGCGGTCGAGACCCGGCCGGCGGGCGATCCGCTCGAACCCCGCCTCGCCGAGGCTGTCGAGGCTGACGTTGAGCCGGGCGAGACCGGCATCTCGAAGCCCCGCCGCCTGCTCCGCCAGGAGCAGGCCGTTGGTCGTGACCGCCACCTCGTCGATCCCGGGCACGGCCACCAGTTGCCGCACGAGCTTCGGCAGGTCGCGACGCAGCAGCGGCTCGCCCCCGGTGAGGCGGAGCGTGCGGATGCCGAGCCGGGCCGCCACGTCGGCCACGCGGGCGATCTCCTCGAAGGTGAGCAGCTCCTCGCGGGGCTTGAAGACCGCCTCGAGCGGCATGCAGTAGGTGCACCGCAGATTGCAGCGATCCGTCACGCTGATCCGCAGGTCGGTGTGGATGCGACCGAAGCCGTCCACGAGAGGCGGCACGCCAGTCATCTGCCGCCTCCCGGCCGCGGGGCCGACTCGGGATGAAGCCACTCGCGACGGCCGTCGTCGCGTTCCTCGGCTTTCCAGATCGGAACGTCCCGCTTGATGGCCGACATCAGCCACTCCGCGGCCGCGAAGGCGGCGTCACGGTGGGCCGCGCTCGTTGCCACCGCCACGCTCGCCTCGCCGGGCATCACCTCGCCGAGCCGGTGCACCGCGGCGCAGGCCACGAGCCCGAAGCGGGCGACCGCCTCTCCGCGGAGTCCGTCGAGCGTCGCCACCGCGAGCGGCTCGTGGGCGTCGTACACGAGCCGGGCGGTCCGCACGCCCCCGGTCACCGCCCGAGCCGTGCCGACGAAGAGCACGTTGCCGCCGGCGGCAAGGTCGCCGACCGCGGCGAGCACGGCCGCCGTGTCGATCGGGTCGCGGACGCAGACCGCGAAGCCGCGGGCCGCGCGACCGCTCGCATCGATCGAGGCTTCTCTCATGTCAGCCTCCGCTCACCGGCGGGATGATGGCCACGTCGTCTCCGGCGAGGAGCGGCTCGTCGTCGACCACGTAGCGGCCGGCACAGGCCACCGCGCTGCGGTCGAGAAGCGGGGCGATCTGTGGGTGCCGTTCCACCAGCTGCCTGCGGGCATCGGCCACGGTGCCACCGTCCCACGGCAGGTCGATGCATCGGCCGCCGACGAGTTCGGCCATTCCGGCGAACACGGCGATATGCAGCGTGGCAGCGGCGGGCACGGGAGCGGGATCGTGCATGAGGGTGCCGAGCCTGGCCTCAGGTGGTCGTGAGCCGGCCGCTCGTCGCCGTGAGGAGGCCGTCGAGGCCGAGAGGCGCCGGGCCTTCGAGCAGTCCATAGGCCTTCGCGAGCAGTTTCACGGGATGGACGGCGGGCTTCGTGGTGCCCTGCTCCATTTGTAGCCGGCAGGCGCTGCACTCGGTAGCGCCGGCCTCGATGCCGCCGCTCCGCATCCCCGACACGAGCCCCAGACCCACTCGCAGGCTCGTGCGGTAGTTCTCGCGAGTCAGGCCGAAGGTGCCCGCCATGCCGGAGCATCCCCGGTCGGCAACGTCGATCGACAGCCCCGGAATCAGCCGCATCACGTGCTCGGCGGCGGTCGCCTGCGGGTTGCCGATCCGCGAGTGGCAGGGGGCGTGGTAGAGGAGCCGCGAGGCCAGCGGGCGGAAGTCGAGCCGAAGCCGCCCCTCCCGATGCAGCTCCCAGAGGAACGTCATCGCGTCGCAGGTCGCGGCCGTGATCCGCGGGAGCTCCTCGTCGTCGATGAGCAACGGGTAGTCGTGGGTCAGGCAGGTCACGGCCGATGGCTCGGTGCACACGATCCGGTAGCCGAGCCGCACCGCCTCGGCAAGCACCCGCACGTTGCGTCGGGCGAGCCTGCGTGCCCCGTCGAGATCGCCCTCGGAGACGAGCGGCATGCCCGAGGCGACCTGCCGCGGATCGACGAACACGCCGACCCCGTTCCGCTCGAGCACGCTCACGAAGGCCTGAGCGAGGAGCGGGTCGTGCCAGCGGGCGTAGGTGTCGAGGAAGTAGAGCACCCGCGGCCCGCTGCGGCGGCTCGGCCGCGTGATCCCCCGACGGGCCGCCCACTTCATGAACTGCCGGCCGGCGAACGGCGGGAGCTTGCGGCCCGCCGCGAGGCCGAGGGTCTTCTCGAGGATCCACCGTGCCTGCGGATTGCCGATCGCCCAGTTCGCGAACGCCGGCGCCCGGCCGGCCAGCGCCGAGAGCGCGTCAACCCGCGACAGCAGCCACCGCCCCACGTCGATGCTGTGCGCGTCGTGGTGCGCCGCCTTGAGCTCCATCACCAACGCGGGCACGTCCACCCCCGCCGCGCAGTCGGTGCGGCACTGGTGGCAGTTGAAGCAGGTGTCGGCGATCGCCCGCATCGCGTCGCTCGACAGCGTCTTCGGGTCGACCGTGCCCGCGAGCACGGCCGCCACGGCATCGGCCTTGGCACGGGGCGACGCCTCCTCGCAGGGATCCTCCCGATACCGCGGGCAGGCACGCGAGGCTTTGGACAGGCTGCGGCAGCTGCCGCAGCCGTTGCAGGCGTCGGCCTCAGCCGCGAGCCTGCCCCGATCCCAGGTGAGCAGCGGCAGGGGCGCGACCACCGGCGGCCCTCGCTCGCCATCCGGGGCCGGCGGCGGGGCGTCCGCCAGCGACGGCCGGAACCCGGCCCACGTCGGCGAGGGGAAGTCGTCGCCCGATGACGCCAGCCTTCCCGGGTTGAGAATGCCGGCCGGATCGAAGGCCCGCTTGATCTCGTCGAACACTCCGGCCAACTCGGGAAACAGCCGCCGGAAGAAGGGCGTCCGCGACAGCCCGAGCCCCTGCTCGCCTCCGATCGTGCCCCCGACCGCCGCGGCCTCGGCGTAGACCGCCTCGGCGAGCGCTTCCAGCCGCGGCCGCTCTCCCGGCTGCCGCGGGTCGGCATGCGGCCTGACGTGAAGCTGCCCCTGGCCCGCATGGCCGAAGATCATCGCCGTGGCCTGTTGCTGCTTGAGCACTTCCTGCAGCCGCCGCAGGAAGTCGGGCAGCGCCGACGGCGGCACGACGACGTCCTCGATGAAGGGCACGGGCCTCATCTCCGCCCGCACCCCGTGCAGGGTCGACACGTTGTTGCGGGAGAGCTCCCAGAAGAAGGCCGCGTCGAAGGCGTCCTCGGCGCGCCGCACGTCGATGCAGCCCATGCGACCGCGGTGGACGATGCTCATCGCCTCGTCGAGGCGGGCGGCGGTGTCGGCCGGTTCATCGCCGGTGAACTCCACGAGCAGGCCCGCCTCGGCGACCGGCGGGATGAGCAGGTCGAAGGCCGGCTTCGTGCCCCGGGCCAGCGCCAGATGCCGACGGTCGAACAGGTCGCAGGCGCTGGGGCCTCGCGACAGGATCCTGATCGCCGCCTCGGCCGCCCCCTCGAGCGAGTCGAAGAGCAGCAGCCCCACGGCGGTGGCGGTGTCGATCGCCACCGTTCGCAGGGTCGCCGCCGTGACGATCGCGAGGGTGCCTTCCGAGCCGCACAGCAGCCGCGGGAGGTCGACGCCGCCGTCGCGGAGCAGGTCATCGAGGCGGTAGCCGCCGTGCGTGGACCGCGTGGCGGGCTGGTCACGGGCGATGATCGGCCGCGCGTCGTTCACGATTCTCGCCACGCGGGCCGCCAACCCGGCGGCGGCCGTGGCCTGCGGCGTTTCGTCCGCGGCGACCGGCGTCAGCTCGAGGATCGACCCGTCGGCGAGCACCACCTCCAGGGCAGCGGTCCGCCCGCGCACGGCGCCGTGGCGGAGGAAGCGGCTGCCCGAGGAGTCGCGGCCGATCATCCCGCCGACCGTGGTCGTCACCGCATTGGCGGGGTCGGGGCCGAACGTCCGCCGGCGTCGAGCGAGATGCTCCTCGAGCTGGGCGTCGACCACCCCGGGCATGACGCGGACCGTGTCGGAGCCGGTCTCGATCACCCGCCGCATGTGCCGAGAACAGTCGATCACCACGCCGGGGCCGAGGGGGCCGCCGGCCAGGCTCGAGCCGGCTCCACGGGCATGCACCGGGATGCCCCGTTCGGCTGCCCAGCGGACGGTGGCCGACACGTCCTCGGCCGAGCGGGGACGCACCACGACCAGCGGCTGCACCTCGAACAGGCTGCCGTCGGTGGCGTAGATCGATCGCCGCGGATCATCACAGAGCACGTCTCCGGCGACCACGCCGCGGAGGTCCTCCTCGATCCGCTGCCGTTCCTGGTCCATGCGGGAACTCCGCCGCGGGTCAGGTCGGTGAGGCCGGCGGTCGGCCGGCAGCCGCGTGCTCGGCGAGCCGGATCCGCTGCTGGCGATGCTTTTCGTGGGTCTCGAGATCGAAGCCCTCGGGGCTTCCGCCGAGCCCGCGATACCGGGCCCCGCAGCGGTAGCACGTCTGGCACTCCGGCATCAGCAGGTAGAGCAGGACATCGACCAGGGCCGTCCCGAAGAGAATCGCGAACGTCGGCACGAGCAGCCTCCAGGCCCACGTGACGCAGCTCGCCGCGAACCCGACCACCACGATCCCGACGCCGAGACGCTGCGGAAAATCCTTCCGCGTGAAGAGCTCCGTGCAGGGGCAGACAAGGCACCGCCGCAGCCGCGGCTCACCCTCGCCCGCCCCAACCGGCTCCCCGCCCGGCCCGGCCCAGGCGATCGCCCCGGGGGGCATCTCCACGACGGCGCTGCACCGCGGGCAGGTGAGCGACGCAGCCGACTCGACGCCGGACAGGGCGACGGTCGATCCGCACGTCCGGCAGGCGTAGGTGATCCTCATGGCGGGCGTCGGTCAGGAGGCGTGGAGCAGTTGGGCGGTCAGTTCGCCGAGGATGGCGGCGAGGCAGGCCACGTACAGGATACCCGTGGCGCTCTGGGTGTTGGGAATGTCGAGCGTTTTCCGGCTCATCACGAGGAGCACCGGCAGGCCCACGAGCCCGGCGAGCCACCGCAGCGAGAGGAGCGCCGAGGCGGTGCCGCCCGCGAGGCTCAGCTGGTCGCGGCCGACGGCGACCGCGGCGAGCGAGGCCGCCAGCTGCAGGGCCCACGCCGCCAGCGCCCAGTCGATCATCTTCCGCAGGGCATCGACGCTCATGCCCGGGGCATTGAGATACCAGTGCCCGAGCAGCATCGCATGCACCGCGAGCCCGACGACGAGCCCCGACACGAGCGCCTCGCCCGTGGCGGCCAAGCCCGCCCGCGTCTGCACGAGCACGGTGGCCGCCGCCAGGAGCAGGGCGGCGAGGCGACAGCAGAGCATCCCCCCGCGAACCCGTTCTCCAAACCAGGCGATGCTCCCGATCCACGCCACGGCGGCGGCCGCCGCGGCCACGATCCAGGACGGCCCCGGCACCTCCGCCCGGGCGAGGAAGGCCGCCACGCTGGCGAGGCCCAGCACCACCAGCAGGTTCACTCGGAAGAAGCCCGCGGGCACGAGCGTGGCCGATGTCATGGCGAGGGCCGCAGCCATGCCCCAGCCGAACCGGCAGAGAAAATCGACGAGCAGCCTCATTCGCCGAGCCCTCTCGCGGCCACCGCGATCACTGCCGACGGCTGCCGTAGATGAGCGACATCACCTCGGCTCGGCTCGAGACGTTGGAGCGGAACACTCCCTTCATGGCGGACGTCACGCAGAGGCTGCCGGGCTTCCGCACGCCGCGGATCGTCATGCAGGTGTGCGTGGCCTCGACGACGACCGCCACGCCCTTGGCCCCGAGATCGTGCTCGAGGAGGTCGGCGATCTGCTCGGTCATCCGCTCCTGCACCTGCGGCCGGTGCGAGACGGCCTCCACCACGCGGGCGAGCTTCGAGAGGCCGAGCACGCGACCGTCCGGCATGTAGCCGATGTGGGCGTGGCCCATGAACGGGAGCAGATGGTGCTCGCACACGCTGTTGAAGGCGATGTCGCGGACGAGCACGATCTCGTCGTACTTCTCCTGAAACGCCTTCCGCAGGTGGACCCGCGGATCCTGGCGGAGGCCGCTGAACATCTCGGCGTACATCCTCGCGACGCGGGCAGGCGTCTCGAGAAGGCCCTCGCGGTCGGGGTCTTCGCCGACGGCGGCGAGGATCTCGCGGACGGCCCGCTCGATGCGGGCGTGGTCGACGGAATGGGTGTCGCTCATGGTGTCGTCACTGTACCAAGGGCCCGCAGCGGCCCACAGGAGGCATGGCCCCCGCCGGTGC
>CAIKWU010000111.1 GCA_903831155.1 uncultured Planctomycetaceae bacterium
GGCCATCCAGGCGGGCGTGCCGAGCCGGGCGCCGTCGGTGGTGAGCTGCGTGAGCGGATCCTCGCCCTCGTCGGCCACGTGCTGCCAGCCGAGGCCGAAGTCGCCGAGCTTGACGATCATGCCGGGTTGCGACGCGGTCGATTCCGTCGCTGCATGCGGCGGAATGATGCAGGCGGCCGCATCGTGGCCATCGACCGGCACCAGCATGACGTTCGCGGGCTTGATGTCGCGATGCACGACGCCGCCGGCGTGGGCATACGCTGCGGCATGGGCCACGGCCTGTGCGATCCGGGCGGCCACGCGGGGGGGCACCGGCCCCGGATTTCGCGAGAGCCACTCGGCGAGGGAGCCGCCCTCGCAGAACTCCTCGGTGATGAACTCGAGGCCGTCCGCCTCACCCACCTCGTGGATCGTGACGATGTGGGGATGAACGAGCCGGGAGGCGAGTTCGGCCTCACGGCGAAACCGGCGCCTGACGGAGGGCGAGACAAGGGCGTCGGGCGTGCACGCCTTGACCGCCACGCGACGCCGGAGCATCGGATCAAACGCCTCCCAGACAACGGAGAAGCCGCCGCGGCCCGCGAGCCGCAGGATGCGGTAGCGACCGATCGCCTCGGGCTGCTTGGCAGGCGGATCGACGCCCCGGGCCGCGGCTTGGCGGAGCAGCAGCAAGAGGTCGATCGAACCGGGAAGCGGGCTGTCGTCAGGAGCAGAGCCGGTGGCCGATTCGGGCAGTTTCTCCACGAAGCCGCCGAAGAAGTCGTCGATCGCCGCGGCGCGGTCAACCTCATCCGGCGTCGGAGCGTCGGCTGGCCGCTCGCTGCTGTTTCGGTCTGCAGACACGGCGGATGCCCTGGCCTACACGCGGGCCGGTTCGTTGCGATCCGCGTCCGAGGAGCCGCAGTCGTTCCCCTCGCGGATTGATTCGTCGTTCATCTCTTCCTGGAGCCGCTCCACGGCGCGATACCAGAGTTTGCGAACGGCGTCGGGCGATCGGCCGAGCCGCGCGCCGATTTCGGGAAACGTCAGGCCCTCCCAGTATCTCAGGCGCAGCACCGAGCGGTGATCGTTGGAGAGCCGCGTCATCGCCGTCGCGAGCACGTCGGCATCTTCGCGGCGAATCGCGGAGCCGTCGGGAAGGCCGTTCGGCAGTTGGAGCAGCCCACCCTCACGACGGCCGGCCTGACTTGCCAGGCTGATTTCACGGCCGATGGACCGCTTGTGGGAGAGTTCGTAGCGGCGAACGGCATCGACCACGTTGTTGCGGAGGATCGAACGCAGCCACGCGAAGCACTCTTCGGCCGTCGAGCCGCGGAAGCCGGAGAAGTCGCGTTGGGCATCGACGGCTGTCTCCTGCACCAGGTCGGACGGCCCCACCTTGCCGCGGAGTGCCTGAGGAAGTTCGCGGTGGGCCACCAGCATGAGGTGGCGGCGAAACGACTCGAAGATCCTGCCGAAGGCTTCGTCGCGGCCGGCGCGGGCCGCCTCGAGAAGGCGGTGAACCGCCCGGCTCGCGTCGTGGCTCGATCGATCCGTCTCGTGTGGCTCGGGCATGATCCCGTCTTCCGGTGCCGCGGCAGGCCCGAGGTTGGCGAAACCCGGGCGAAATGAGTTTATCCGGCGATGGGGCCCCGTCTGTGGGGGCGGCCTTTTGGAGCCCGCCGACGGCCCAACCCTTGCCCCTCATCCGGCTCCGTTATACTCCCGGGGTGGAGGGAATCGGACAGGCTGTTTGGTTTCGTGTCCGATTCCCGGTGACTTTGTGGAACTGCTCGTGAGCGCGTCGGTCATGCCGGGAGTTTTCCCGGGTGGCCCA
>CAIKWU010000112.1 GCA_903831155.1 uncultured Planctomycetaceae bacterium
AGCGCGTCCTGCCGCCGCACCGCTCAGCGAGACTCGGGCATCACCCGCCAGAGAATTCCGCGGACCACCTGCGAGTTCTAGCGGCGAGCCACCGGCCCCGGGGGCGTGGGGATTGGTGACGGAACTCATGACATTGACAGACCTTATTCGACCTTATCGTCTTTTGATACGGCACCATCTCGTTTGGGCTGGACGATCCTTTTTTCCTCGGCGTCATGTCGAGCCGGATTCACGTCGTCTGGGCGCTCGAAGCTGGCGGAAGGCGCGCTCAACGCGGTCGGCCGGGCGATGACGGCGGCCGAGGTGGCGAAGTTCTTCAAAAACGCCAAGACGCCGCGGGGCGAAGAGATTCTCGACACCCTCGTGGCCCTCGGCCACGCCCGCCGCACTGACTCCGGCTACACGCCGGCTTGATCAATCGCTCTCAAACTCGGACCTGTCGATACCCGACTGTCGGATGATCGATCGGAGCGTTCCGCGTTTGAGTTCGGCATGGTTCGGAACCGGCACCGTGACCGTGGCGTCGGGATCAGCCTTCTGCATGATGACGTGGCTGCCGCGCTGCCGAACCTCGGCGAACCCATGGCCTGCGAGTATCCGGCAGACCTCGGCGCCAGAAAGAGCGCGGAGCTTACCCAACCGCGACCTCCAGCTGGGTCACGTAGACCTCGTTGGATAGCCGCCGGGTGACTTCATCTGCCGGAGCCGTCTCGAAGAAAAGCTCGAGTGCCTCCTGCAGGTTGGCGCGTGCCTCCTCGACTGTGTCGCCTTGGCTGCAGACGTCGAGTTGCGGGCAGAGTGCCACGAAGCCACCGTCTTCAGCGTGAATGATGGCTGTCAGATTTCGGGTCATGATTTCAGCCCTCGCGCTGAAGGGGTGTCGGTCGGACGGCGGACGATTATCCCGTGTCTCGAACCACGGTGCCAACGGATGCTGGTTCAGCGGACATTGTACAGGGAGAGCACTGCAGCCCAGCCGCTCGGCAGCAGTCGCGGCGCACGGTCGAGAGCCCGGGCATAGCGGACCGTCAGCGAAAGGAACGTTTTGGCATGGAAGAACGCCTCGAGGATCGGCCGCGTCTCGTTGAGCCAGTCACGGTTCATTTCCGGGCTGAAGGTCTTCCCGGTTCCTGCTGCGACGATCTCCAGGAACCAGTCGTTGAGGCCTCGGCCTTGGTCGTGCTTGCGGAGCGCTTCGACAATTCGCAGGGTCAGGTCCTGCAGGCCCAGGACTTTCCAACTCTGGTGGTAGAGGCGGTAAAAGGGGTCTTCAAAGCCCCAGTGGGAATCCGACTCGTCCAGCAGTGTTTCCAGCGCGGGCAGATCGGCCTTGAGCGACCGCAGAAGCGGTTCGTTGTCGTGATCGACGTCGTTGGGTTCGATGGGCATCACCAGCAGGGGATCGATCCTGAAACGCCAATCAGGATAGTTGCTGCCCCGATTCCGCCCCTCTCCCCAACGTCCGATAATGTCTCTTATGTCCGGTTCGGCCCTAGGGTTTCGGGCTTGTTTTCAAGCCCTTTCCCTCACCTGCTCCGCAGCGCGGGATGTGTCCCGTGGCGGTGCTCGCGTGGTTCTCGTTGCAGTGAGATCTGCGGCGGGTGCTGGGTCGAGTCGGGGCGACGTCCGGCGCGACAGCGCGTGTCGCGGCGGCGGAGTCAGCGGATCGGAAGCGGCGTCTGGGCACCGATCGGGAACTGGCCCGGCGGCGCCGGCGGCTGCGGGTACGTGGGCCGGTTCGGGAATCCGCTCGTGGCCGGACGTACCGGTTGTGGCGGCGCGGCCGGCGAACCGCCGCCCCAGCCGCCTGGCGCCGTGAACCCTGCCGGCGACGCCATTCCCCCCTGCCCCTCGGCCGGTCCTGCGGGCACGGCTCCGGAGTTGGTCCATGCGCTCGCCGACGTCACGCCATCCCAGATGGCTTTCAGCGCCGAGGGCTGGGGCTGAGCCAGGCCTGCAGCCGGGGGGCCGCCGGCTGCCGGTTGATGAAACTGCTCCTCGAACTGCTTGACGAACGGCTGCACCGGCTCGGCGATGTTCGGCGGCAGGACCTCGTCGGCGCGGATGATGATCTCGGCCACCAGCCGGCCGCTGCGGCTGGCGACGATCTGGTTCCTGTACGCCGGGGCGAGCGTGACCGCGAAGAAGGTCACGACGACGCATACCAAGGCCCCCTTGGCGAGGCCGAACAGCAGGCCGAGTTGATGATCGAAGGCGGACAGGTGAATCGCGTTGATCGCACCCGAAATGACGCGGAAGACGAGCCAGACCGCGAGCGACGTGCCCACGTAGATCGCCAGCATGGCGATCAGCCGATTCCACGGTGCCTGCTGGCCGAAGAAGGGGGCCACCTGGCCGCTGAACCGCAGCGCGAGGAAGCTGCTCGCGGCGATCCCGGCGATCCAGGCGAGCTGCCAGACGATGCCCTTGAAGTAGCCGAGCACCGCGGCCGCGGCCAGGATGCCGAGCATGACGAAGTCGTAGCCTTCGAGCGCCATCGAGCGTCGGTCTCCGGGGGGCGGCGGGAAGCGGGGCGGGAGTCTAGGGCCGGTCCTCCCCGGCGGCGAAGCCCAAATACAGAGATGCCTTCCCTGGAGAAAGCAGCGGAACGTTACGCGTGTGGTGGACAATCGGCACAAGCCGCAATGTTTCGCCAGATTTCCCAGACTCACTGCCTTCGCGGCCGCGGCTCCCGGACGCTCTCCTGGCTTGCCTGTCCTTCCTGGTCGCCCCGGCTTTCCTCGGATGGTGGACGGTTTGCCGTCTTCGCTGACGTTGCCGGCCGTAAGGTTTTGGCGGTGCAGGGGATGCAACGCGACCTCCGCTGGCGGTTTGCCCGATGGCGGTCGATACCGATCGAGGTTCCTCGCGATCCGAAATGGAGTTCGGGCTGCGTGGATCCGGCCGGTGCGACGGGGACGCCCCTCGTGCAGGCCGACCGTCATCGAAGGGAATCGCCCCCGTGCCCGGGTTCCAAGCCCACATCACCGCCTCGTCCATCCTGGGCGTTGGATACGGCGCGGCGGCCTGGTACCTCGGTGGCATGCCTCCCGCGACGGCCGCGCTGGGCGCCGGCCTCTGTACCGTGTCGGGCATGCTGCCCGACCTCGACAGCGGCGACGCAATCCCGCTCCGCGAGAGCACGGCGTTTGCGGCGGCCATCGTGCCGATGCTGATGATCCAGCGGTTCCAGCAGTGGGGCCTGCCGCTCGAGGGCATGATCCTCGCGTCCGCTGCGATCTATGCGGCCGTCCGGTTCGGCCTCACCTGGCTGATCGAGAACTTTGCCAAGCACCGGGGCATGCTCCACAGCGTGCCGGCGGCCGCGATCGCCGGGCAGGTGACGTTCCTGGCGTTCGCCTCGGCCGAGCCCCTGCATCGCTACTTCATCGCGGGCGCCGTGGTGATCGGATTCATCTCGCACCTCGTGCTCGACGAGATCTGGGCCGTGCGGCAGGGGCTGTTCGGGCCCAAGGTGAAGAAGTCGTTCGGCACGGCGCTGAAGTTCGCCGGGCCGGAGCTCTGGCCGACGCTCGTCGCCTACGGATTGGTGCTGCTCCTCGGTGCAGTCGCGGCGGGCGATGCCCACTGGGGGGAGCGGATGGCGAGCATCCGCCAGCACATGGATCACGCCGCCCGCTACCAGCAGCCCTACCAGCAGCCGTATCCGCAGCAGTACCAGCAGCAGCCGCAGCAGCCGCAGCAGTACCAGTTCCGGCGTTAGGCCTCGGCCACTTGTTCCCGGTCCCCGGCCCCGGGATCATGTCGGGCTCGCCCCCCGGACGCCCGCCATGTGCCCCTCTCTGCTCGCCGCCGTCCTGCCGAACGTGACGTCGGCCGTGGCCCTGGCGGTGGCCCTCCTGCTCATCGCCGCCGCCGCGTTCGCCGGCGGATCGTCGGTGGCGCTCGTCTCGCTCGGCCATCGGCCGATGCAGGTCCTGCTCTCCCTCACCGGCGGCGTGCTCCTCGGCGTCGGCATGCTGCACCTGCTGCCCCACGCCTGCATGGAACTCGGGGGCGATGTCGAAACGGCCATGAGCTGGGCGCTCGGCGGGTTCTTTCTGATGTTTCTCCTCGAGCGGGCTTTTCACGCCCATGCCCACCACGCCGGTGACGAGGGGTGTGGCCACGACCACGGGGAGAGCCACGGCCACCACCACGTCCATCGCCGGCGCGGCCGCTGGGCGTGGTGCGGCGCGTTCGCGGGGCTCACGCTGCACAGCCTCGCCGACGGCGCCGCGCTCGCCGCGAGCGTGCGGGCCGATTCGATCCACGGCGCCGGCCCGCTCGCCGGATTTGCCACGTTCCTGGCGATCCTGCTCCACAAACCGCTCGATGCCGGGATCATCGCCACGCTCATGGTGGAGTCGGGCGCGACGCCCCGGCTGCGGACCATCGTCAACGCCGCCTACGCGGCGATCGTGCCGCTCGGAGCCGTGGCGTTTCTCGTCAGCCTGCCGTTCGCCGGCGGCCGGCAGGATGCGGTGCTCGGCGTGGCCCTGGCGCTGGCCGCCGGCGCCTTCATCTGCATCGCCGCCGCCGATCTCCTCCCCGAGGTGCAGTTCCACAGCCACGACCGCGTGCTGCTCAGCACGGCGCTCGCGATGGGGCTCGCGCTCGCCTGGGGCATCACGGTGCTCGAGCGGGCGTCGCACGGCCATGCGGCCCACTCCCACCGGCCGGCGGCCTCGTCCGACTCGGGCCCGTGAGTCAGGCCTGCGGCGGTACGTCGAGGCCGCGGGCGAGCCGTTCCCTGCGGACCTCGTCCATCACCTCGCCGATCAGCCCCTGCTGCCGACGGATCGCCGGCAGCTGCGCCTGGAAGCACCAGGCGATCGCGGCCGCGAGGCCGATGCCGCCGATCAGATGCGGCGTCACCCAGTCGCGGCTCCCCTTGCGGCCCGCCGCCGGGTCCGCGGCGCCGCCGAGCGCCACGATCACCACGACGGCGAGCATGCCGGCGAGCGCCAGCGGAAACGCCGAGCGCTTGAGCGACGTGCTCCGCTCGATGAACCGGCGGTCGAGCCCGTAGGCCTCCACGACCTCCCGGCACCAGCGGCCCGTTCCGATGAAGTAGGTCACCGTCAGGCTGTTGACCAGCACGACCATCAGGGCCGCAAGCACGCCCGACAGCCGATGGACCGTCGCCCAGCGGAGAATCCCGCGATCGGTCACGCCATGCAGGTCGCCGAGCCAGAGGCCGAGGCACGCGGTGGTGGCCATCAGCACGACGGCGAACAGGGCGGCCCTCCAAAACACCCTCTCCATGCGATTCCGAATGCTCCTGTCGGCGTGGGACCATGCGTCGGTGGCCGGGGCGTTATAGGCTTGTCGACATCCGCACGCCATGGTCCCCGCCGCATGACGACGTCCCCGTCCGTTCCCACGATCGCGATCACCTGCGGCGACCCCGCCGGCATCGGCCCGGAGGTGGTCTGCCTCGCCTGGGCCGCCACGCCGGCGCACCGCCGCGGCCGGCTCCGCGTCTTCGCCTCGCCCGCGATGCTTCGAGACGTGCTGGCCAGCCGGCAGGGGCTGCCGCCGCTCGCAGTCGAAGCCGTCGCCCTCGACGACCCGCGGCCGTCCCTGCCGGGCACGCTTCTCGTGGTCGATGCCGGCAGCGCCGGCGGTGACGTCGTGCCCGGCCGCGCGACGGCGGCGGGCGGCGCCGCGGCCGCGCGGGCGGTGGAGGGGGCGTTCGCCGCGATCAGGGGAGGTCATGCCGCCGCGATCGTGACCGGGCCTCTCCACAAGGAGGCGCTGCATGCCGCCGGCTACGACGTGCCCGGCCACACCGAGCTGCTCGCGCGGGCCTGCGGACTCCCCGACGACGCGGCCTCGATGATGCTCTGGCTGCCCGGTGCCGCCGGCGCGGGGCTCGGCGTGGTGCATGCCACGCTCCACGAGCCGCTGACCACCGCCGTCGCCCGGCTGACGCCCGCGGCGATCGAGGACGCCGGCCGCCGGCTCGCTGGCCTGCTCGGGGCGCTGCTCGGCCGCCGGCCGAAGCTGGCGGTGGCGGCCCTCAATCCGCACGGCGGCGAGGGTGGGCTCTTCGGCGACGAGGAATCGAGGATCGTGGCCCCGGCGGTCGCCGGCCTCGCCGCTGCCGGCATCGATGTATCGGGGCCGATTCCCGCGGACACGCTCTTTCTCCGCGCCAGCCGCGGCGAGTTCGACGGCGTCGTGGCCCTCTATCACGACCAGGGCCACATTCCCGTGAAGCTGCTCGGCATGCACCGCGCGGTCAACATCACGCTCGGCCTGCCGCTCGTGCGGACGAGCGTGGCGCACGGCACAGCCTTCGACATCGTCGGCCGAGGTGTCGCCGATCCCTCGAGCATGCTCGCCGCGATCGACGCTGCGGCGGCGATCGTGGAGGCGGGTGGCCCGTCCGGCCTCACCGCATCAGCCCCAGCCCGCTGACCTGCATCTCCGTGATGTCGATCAGCCCCTCGGTTGCCGGCTGGTAGAAGAAGGCCGTCGCGTCGACCGGGCCGCCCACCTCGATGTCATGGAGATCGAGTACGGCGATCGGCTCGGCCGCCGCGTCGGCCACGGGCCGCGCGCCGGGCACGGCGAGCCACTCCACGCGGCGGAGCAGCAGGTCGCCGCGGTCGATCCAGAGCCGCACCTCCCACGGCACGCCGTCGGGCAGGTCGGCAGGACCGAGGGCCGCCCCCCCGGCGACCCGATCCTTCAGTTCGGGCAGGATGAGCGCCAGGTTTTCCGGGGGCCAGCGTCCCTCCACGATCCAGACCGGCCGGCCTTCGAGGTCGCCGGGGGTGGCCTTCGTGAAGCGGAGCCAGTGCCGCATGAGCCGCAGCACGCGCTGCAGGCCGCCGAGATAGGCGGCCCCGTCGGCGGCATCCGGAGCCTTCAGTTCGGCGAGCCTGGCCCGGATGCGGCGGACATCGATCCGCTCCAGCCTCGCAGGCTCCTGACCGAGGTGCCGGTGCAGCCAGCAGAACAGCCCGTCGCAGACTTCGGTGACCTCGAACGACTCGGTGTCGCACGTGAGCGTCGAATCGTAGCGGAACCGCTGTTCCTCCCCCTTCCCCGCCTGCACGTAGCGGCCTGTGCCCACCATCACGCGGTCGCCGATCCGGACTTTCTGCCGGAACTTCAGCGCGATCGAGTCGGCGTCCGCGATCGTCGCCAGCGAACTCGACACGATCCGTTCCGCCTGGGCGGCCGCGTCCTCCACGCCCGCGGGCACGGCGACCGCGGTGCCGGGCGACGGCGTCCGGCTGTACACGCTCGCCGCCTGCTGGTCCGCGCGGGCAGCCGCCGCCCAGGGGGACGGGGTGCCGGCAGGCACACCCCAGGCCGCCATCATGGCCCAGACCGCCACGGTCGCCACGTGGCGGCCGCGGAAGCCGGGCAGGATGGCGTGGGCGCGGGTCGTCACGGTCGGGCCGAGTTTGAGGATTTTGCCAAAGAAACCGCTGTCAGAAGGTCGAAACAACCAGCGTGGATCGACCCGTTCGGGCCGCTCCCCGGCTCCGTCGCTGCCCGCGAGTGTACGGAAACGGCGATATCCGGCCCATGCCGGAACCGCCGGCCGAGGATGGCCGCGAGCGACGTTTCAGGCCCGGATCTTTCGGAGGTGCTGATATGCGGAACCGACGTCTGCAGGGCTTCGTCGGCATGTCCCTCGCGGCCACGCTCACCGGCTGCACCATTCCCGCCAACTCGCCCTTCACGGGCCTGGCCCAGATCCGGCCGGTCGCCACGCCGCACACCAACGTCCTTCCGCCGGCCGCGATGCTTCAGCATCCCGGGCCCGGTGTCGAGGGCCCCGGCCCCGGCATCATCACGCCGGCCTCCTACGAGGCGGCCCTCGAGTCGGCGGGCGCCGGCATGGGTGGCATGGGTGGCATGGGCGGCGGTGGTCTCGGCGGGGTCTACGGCACCGCTCCCACGTCGCAGATCGGCTTCTTCGGACCCGATGCCATGCAGATCCGCTGGGACGTGTCGATGACGGGCGGCTTCGACTCCGAGCCGCTCGTGACTCCCGGCCGCTACGACTTCCCGCAGGGTGCCATCTACCGGCTGAAGATCACCGACATTCACGGCCACGAGGGCGTCGAGCTCTATCCGTCGCTCGAGGTCGCGCCCGTCACGCCGCGGACGGCCGCCTATCTCGCGCACAACGCCGTGCCGTTCCAGCTCACCGACGAGGACCTCGATCAGGTGCAGAGCGGCAACTTCGTGACCAAGGTCGTCTACCTGCCCGACGCCGAGTACCAGGAGCTGGCGGTTTCGGGGGTGGAGACGCTCGTCAGCACGAGGCTCGACCCGGGCTGCGATCCGGTCGTCGAGGCCGATCGCCGCGGTTCGATCCTCGCGATCATCCGCATCGGCAACAAGGATCTCGAGTCGCCGGGAGCGGGCGGCGTGGCCGCGGCTGGAGGCCTCGCCGGCGGGCCCGGCGGAGCCGGCACCGCGACGCCGGCAGGCTTGGCGGCTCCCCTCGGCATGCCCTGCGGAGGCGATCCGTCGCAGCTGCCCCCGGCCTTCGTCGCCGGGATGACGGCGCCGCAGTACGGCATGCCCTCCGTCGGCACTCCCATCGGCCTGCCCGGCCCGGCCCACATCCCGCTCGGGGTGCCGGCCGGCCTCCAGAAGCACTCGATCACGAACCACACGAAGATGCACATCCCGCCGCCGTCGCGGCAGGTCGGCCTGCACGTCCAGGAATACCCCGGCCTGAGCTATCCCAAGCCCGCCAAGCACGCCTACGTGCTCGAGCGGCACGACGTGCCCCACATCCACCTCAAGCAGCCCCACGAGGATCGGACCCGCTGGGTCGACAACGGCGGGGCGGACCCCGACGCACTCGAAGCCGGTGCCCGGATGCTGCACCACGGCCACGGTGCCGGAGGCATGGGTGAGGCGCCGTGCCCGCCCGAGCCGCTGGAGTGAGCGGTTCCGCGGGTCGCCCGACGGCGTCCCGCGGCGGCTTCCGGGCCGCGACCGGCATCGAGACCACGAGGCACATCCCACCATGACCGCCGCCGTCCACCGTCGATCGACGTTCGTGCCGGCGAGGCATCACGAGACACGCAGGAGTCACACCAGGATCATCCGGACAGGGACCGCGCTGCTGCCCGCCTTCGGGCTGCTGGCGACCGCCGCACTCGTCACCGCATCGTCGTGGGGCTTCGCCCCCGATGCTGCCGCGGCGAGTCCGGCGGGGACACACGCCAGTATCTCACCACCGGGAGCGATTGGCGGCCCGGGGCGGCTGCAGCCCGGTCCCTGTCCGGATGCGATGGTGCCGGTGGGCGTGCAACCGGTGGAGATTCGCGGCCCCGCGGGGACGCTTCTGGCGATCGAGACCGCCGAGGGCTGGTCGCCATTGCGGCCCGGCCCGCTGCGGATCGGGCTCGTCATCGGCCGTCCATACCGGCTCCGCGTCGGCGGCATCCCGGGACGCGAGGGCGAGGAACTCTTCCCCTCGATTCGCGTGCTCGCGAAGCTCGCGACGCCCGCGGGCATGGACTGGCGGTTTCCGGTCGAGGTCGTCATCGACGCCGACGATCTCGCGACGGCCTTCTCGGGCGCGCATGTTCGCCGCATCGTCTACGCCTCGTGTGAAGCCGACACCACCGACCCCGTGCCCGCCGGCTGGTTCGACGTCAAACCTGGCCACGATGCGCTGGCGGTGGCGAGCACCCTCGGCGATCCGCTCGCCGAGGTGGTGCTCGGCGACCGCGTTCCTCCGGGGATCCTGCCATGACGGCCGCGTCGCAGGAACGTCCGGCCGCGCCGCCGCGTCGTCGCTGGCTGCGGATCGCCGCGATCGCCGTCGCCGCGGTGTCGCTGGCGTCGTGTCGTGCGCTGCCTCCCGCGGCGCTCATCGGGACCGCGGCGGTCTCCCATGCGATCCCCCAGGCCGACCCGAACGGCCCGGCCTTCGCGGACCCGGCGCAGGTGGACGCGGCGCCCTTCGCCGCGTCTCCCGATGCCACCTCCGCCGCAGCGGTGATGATCGAGTCGTCCGCGGCGACTCCCGAGGACGAGTGGCAGGCCGAGGTTCGCCGCGCATCGCCGGCGGCGGTGAATGACGGAAGCCGCGTGATGCGGACGGGCCTCGAAGCCCCCTGCCCTCCCCTGCCCCGCATCCAAGACCCCGCGATCACCCTGGCCGGCTGCCGAGGCGGTGCCTGCGGGCCGTCCCCGTGCGGCACCGTGGCCTCCGGCCTGGCTTCTTGCGGTCCGGCTCCCTGCGGCCCGTGCGTGGCGTTCGAGGGGCTGCCGCCGATCGTCAGCCCCTGCCTGGTCTGCGATGGCGGCGATCACAACGCGCCGGCGGCCCCGGTCGGCGAGTCGGGCCTGAAGCACCTCACCGCCGGCGACACGGTGGCCCGCTTCCGTCCCGACGACCACATGCCCGACGCCGCCGACGTGCGGATCGTGGCCTCGAACTGCGCGTGCGTCTTCGCGCCGCGGTTCGCCGCCGTCCGCGAGGTCACGCGGCCGGCTCAGGACGCCGTGCCGGAGGGACCCCGCGGCCTGTCGCTGCCCACCGGCCCCGAGTTGCAATCCCGTGGCGAGCCGGTCTGCGGCAAGGTCCAGACCACGTCGCTGGTGTCATCGAGGGTCGCGCTGCCCGGGGTCGCTGTCGAGGAGCGGCTCGGGCCGCTGGCCGTCGATCAGGGAGAGGTGCCCTCCGAGAACGAGGGACGCCAGGGGCCGAACGAACGGGTGCTCGACGAGCGGCTGGATCTCGAGCGGCTCCGGCAGCAACCGCTCATCAAGGTGGGCTTCGACGTGCCGGTCGCCTGGACCTGCATCAAGGCGGCCAACGTGCTCCTCGGCGACCAGTCGGCCCAGGTCGTGGCGGCCGACCGCGGCACGGCGACGCTCCGCTTCGAGGAGCCGGGCCGCGCCGAGCTCACGCTCTGCAAGCGGTCGGGCACCGACACCGCGCGGCAGGGCGAGGAACTCGACTTCACGATCTACATGCTCAACTCGGGAGACCGGCCGCTCACCGGCATCGTGCTCGCCGACGCCCTGCCCTCGCGGCTCGTCTACGTGCCCGACTCCGCCGCCGCGAACCTGCCTGCCGAGTTCGCCACCCAGACGGGCGACGACGGCTCGGTGGTGCTCACGTGGCGGCTCGAGAAGACGCTCCGTCCCGGCGAGAGCGGATTCGTGCGGTTTCGCACGGTCGTGAAGTGATCCGGGCCCGCCGGTTGCCGCGGCCGACGGCACGCGGGTACGATCCCGGCTCGTCATCCGGGGCCCGCCGCGGCCCCCGCCATGCCCCAGAGGATTCCATGTCGCACCGCGTCATCCGCCGTTCGTTCGCCCGGCTTCTTTCCTCGCTGCTGGCGGGTGTCGCCGTGGCCGTGCTGCTGCACCCCGTCGCCGCCTTCCAGCCGGCCGCGACGGCGGAGCCGCCCGCCGCGGACGGCCTCGTGGTGCCGCCGCTTCCAGGAGGCACTCCCGAGCAGATGCTGGAGTTCGTCGCAGGCCTGATGCCGCCGAAGGTGCAGCCGAAGTCGCGGGAGGAGGCGCTCGACTATGTCCGCGGCGTGGCGGCCGTGTCGGTGCAGGCGGCCGACAAGATCCTCGCGGCCGTCAAGGCCGACGATCCGCTCTTCGCGAAGGCGGCCACGCTCAAGCTCGAGAGCCTGATGCGGCTCGCCCAGTTCGGCGACGAGCAGGCGGCGGCGGAGATGCCGAAGTTCGCCGCGGCTCTGGCGACGAGCCCGGTCCCCGAGCTCGCGATGGAGGCGAAGCGGCTCCTGATCGTGGCCGGCGCCCAGAAGATGTTCTCCGAGGAGAAGTACGACGCAGCTCCCGCGCTCGTGGCCCAGGCGGCCGAGCTGATGAAGGCCGCACCGGGCGATCAGAAGACGGCGTCGCTCGTGATGCAGCTTGCCGGGGCCCTCGAACAGATTCCGGGCGGCGAGAAGGTCGCCGCCGACGCCCTCAAGACGTTCGGCCCGATCCTGGCATCGAGCCCCGATGCGCGGATCAAGGAGTTGGGCGAGAGCTTCTCCAGCAAGCTCCGGCTGCTCGAGCTGCCGGGCAAGCCGATGGAGATCTCCGGAACGCTCCTCGACGGCAGCGTGTTCGAGCAGAAGTCGCTCGCGGGGAAGGTCGTGCTCGTCGACTTCTGGGCCACGTGGTGCGGGCCGTGCGTCGCCGAGATCCCCAACATGCTCGAGCAGTACGAGAAGTATCACGCCAAGGGCTTCGAGGTGATCGGCATCAGCCTCGACGAGGAGAAGGAGAAGGTCGATGCGTTCGTGGCGGAGAAGAAGATTCCCTGGCCGATCCTCTACGCCGGCAAGGGCTGGCAGGATCCGGTCGCCCAGTTCTACGGCATCTCCGGCATCCCGCAGCTGATCCTGATCGGTCGAGACGGCAACGTGATCACGCTCAACGCGCGGGGCGAGAAGCTCGGCGAGCGGCTCGCCGAACTCTTCAAGGACGGCTGAGCGAAACGGCCGGACGGTGACGACGGTGCCTGACGCAACAGGGCGTCCGACGTGGGCGGTGTCGAGGCGGGCCGCCGCCTTCGACTCGTCGGGCATTCGCAAGGCATTCGACCTCGCGGCAAAGCTCGACGACCCGATCAACCTCTCGATCGGCCAGCCCGACTTCGAGATGCCGCCGGAGGCCAGGACGGCTGCCAAGGCCGCGGCCGATGCCGGGCGGAACGGCTACACGCCCACCCAGGGCATCCCCGCGCTCCGGGAGCGGCTCGAGGCGGAGGCCCGTCGCGAGACCGGGCAGCCGGAGCGGCGGCTCTGTGTGACGAGCGGTTCGAGCGGCGCGCTCGTGCTGGCGCTCATGGCGCTCGTCGATCCCGGCGACGAGGTGATCGTGTTCGAGCCGGCGTTCGTGATGTACCGGCCGCTGGTGGAGTTCCTCGGCGGCCGCGTGGTGCCGATCGACACGTCGCCCTCGTTCCGGATCGACGTCGATCGGGTGGCCGCGGCGATCACGCCCGCCACCAGGGTGATCCTCCTCAACACGCCCGCCAATCCAACCGGCTTCGTGGCGGATGCCGACACCGTTCGCGACCTCGCGCGGCTGGCGGAGCAGCGGGGCGTCACGCTCGTCAGCGACGAGCTCTACCGCTCCTACTGCTACGACAGCGAGTTCCACTCCCCTGCCCTGCATTCCGAGCAGGTGGTGGTGATCGATGGCTTCTCGAAGTCGCATGCGATGACCGGCTGGCGGGTGGGCTGGATCCACGGACCGAGGCAGGTCATCGATGCGGTCACGATGATGCAGCAGTACACGTTCGTCTGTGCGCCGCAGCCGGGGCAGTGGGCGGCGCTCGCCGCGCTCGACTGTCCGATGGACGCGCCGCTCGCGGAGTGCCGGCGGAAGCGCGACAAACTGATGGAGGGCCTCCGTGGCCACTACGAGTTCGTGCAGCCGGGCGGCGCTTTCTATCTCTATCCGCGGGCGCCGGGCGGATCGGGCAAGGCCTTCGCCGAGCGGGCCGCGGCCGAGGAGAAGCTGATCATCGTGCCCGGAAACGTGTTCGGCCTGGCCGACACCCACTTCCGGATCGCCTACACCGTGGGCGAGCGGACGCTCGATCGGGGCATCGCCGCGCTCGTGCGGCTCGCCGCCGGCTGACGCCCGAGTGTCGGCACGCCGCCAGCGCCGCGGGCCGCTTGATTGGCTCCGGATACGAGTCAAACGTGATGCTCGCGCGCCCACTGGTGAAAGCCCAACGCCGTGAGGCGTGGAGTGAATCGCTCCACGACGCCGTGTCCAGCGTGGTCCGTCCGCGGTAGGTCGCGCGGGTGACCGGATCACGGCCCTCGGCACTGCCGCCCCGTGACTCCCAGTTGCCAGTGGCGACCAACGCCGCGGCGATTCCGGTGGAAGCGATGCCGCCGAGTTGCTTGCGGTTCGGTTAGACTTCCGCCTCCCCGTGGAGTTCCGCTCATGACCGTCCGCTCGACCGCTGCCGTTGCCGTCACGCTCGACCATGCCGTCCTCAAGCCGGAGTTTTCCCGGGCCG
>CAIKWU010000113.1 GCA_903831155.1 uncultured Planctomycetaceae bacterium
CCGTCGCCAGCGGGCCGTCGTCGCCAAGCCGGTGAAGCTCGACTCGGTCGGCGAAGCCTTGCACCAGGTACTCCCGGCTGCCGCGGGGAAACGCGATCCAGGCGGGCTGTGTGGCGACGTCGATCCGATCCACGAGATTCCAGTCACCGCGGGCCGAATCGACGATCGCGCCGATCTGGCGACCATACTCCCACGCCGGCCTGCTCTCGTAGGCGCGGCTGGCGAGCGCGAAGGCCGTTCGCACCCGCCCTTTCTCCAGTTCGAACTGCGATTCGTGAAAGTCGGCGAGTTGCTGCGTGGCCCGAGCCTGCTCCCGCGACCGCGCCGCCTCGCGGAGTGCGATCGCCTCGGCCTCGCGAGCCCGGATCGCGAAGATCGAGATGCCCGCCGTGGCAGCCGCCAGCGAGAGCAGGGTGACGATCGTCGCCGCCATGGCCGCCCGGTGTCGGCGTCCGATCCGCACCACCGCTTCCCAGAGCGGTTCCGGTGCCGCCAGCACCTCGTCGCCGTTGAGATACCGCCGCAGGTCGGCGGCAAGGGCCGCGGCATCGGCATAGCGCAGCCGCGACTCCTTCTCCAGGCACTTGAGAACCACCCGCGCGAGCGGCGGATCGATCGACGGAGGAAGCGGCCGCGGCACGGCGTCGGCCACCACTCGAGCTGCCTCGGTGATACGCGTGCTGTCAACGTCGTACGGCCTGCTGCTCGAGACGAGTTCGTAGAGCACGAGCCCCAGCGAATAGACGTCGGATCGCGGGTCGAGAGCGTCCTGCGACTCGTGGAACTGTTCGGGGCTCATGTACTGCGGCGTGCCGGCGCAGCGTCGTGCGCCGGCCACGTCGTGCGTCGTCTGCGGATCGCCGTCGCGCCGCATCGCGTGGGCGATTCCAAAGTCGATCAACTTCACGGCCCCGCCCTGTTCGACGAGGATGTTGCCCGGCTTGATGTCGCGGTGGACCAGGCCCTGCTGGTGCGCATGGGCGGCCGCCTCGCAGACGCCCACGAAGAGTTCCACCCGCTGCCGCTCGGGCAGGTCGTCTTCGTCGGCATGCGCCGTGATCGATCGGGCGTTGGGAATGAGCTCCATCACGAGATACGGCAGCCCGCCACCGGGGCTGTCGGCGACGCCGGCGGTGTAGACCTGCGCGATGCCCGGATGCCGGAGCCGCGCGAGGGCGGCAGTCTCATGCTCGAACCGTAGCGTGGCGTCGGGTGACACGCCCGCTTCGAGCAGCACCTTGATCGCCACCAGTCGCGGGGGATTCCCCTGTCGCGCCTCGTAGACCCGGCCCATGCCGCCGCGACCGATCAGCCGTTCGATGCGACAGTCGCCAATGAGCGTGCCAGGGGGGAGTTCCAGCTGCGGCGGTGGCGAGGCGGTGTCGCCGCCGAAGCCGAAGCTGGAAGAACGGCCGGTCAGTTCGGCCTCGGTGCCGCCTTCCGGTTGCTGCGATCGGTCGTGGTCTGGAGTCGTCACGGCAGTGTCGGTTGTGGGGCTGCCATCCCTGGATCGGCCGGAGCCGGCCCGGTCGTCAGACCTTGAGGGCTGACTCTGGGCCGCGGGCTGGGCAGGTGGCCAGCGCCACCTCCACCGCCTCCGCCACGAAGTCCTCCACCTGCTGCGCCGCGCGGCCGGCGAGGTCGTCGGCCCGCATCGCCGCTGCGATGTCG
>CAIKWU010000114.1 GCA_903831155.1 uncultured Planctomycetaceae bacterium
TCCTGTTCGACGACACGAACGCGGGCTCGGGACCGCTCGGCACCGGTGCGGTGACGCTCGGCAGCGGCACGGTGCTGAACAACGGCGTGATCCGGTTCGCCCGTTCCGGCACGCTCGCGGTGTCGAACCGCATCGACGGCGTGGGCAGGATCGAGGTGGCCAGCGGCACCGTGACGCTCTCCGGGGCCAACCGGTTCACGGGCGGCGTGGCGATCTCCGGTGGGCGGCTCAGAATCGGCGGCTCCGGCGTCCTGCCCGACTCGACGGTGGTCGCGATCACCGGTGGCGTGTTCGACGTGGCCGCCAACGACGAGGGCATCGCCGGACTCGACGGGACGGCGGGGACGGTCACCGGATCGGCGGGGGGTTCGCTCTCGCTCGCCGTGGGCTCCGGACAGCTGTCGGTCTTCACGGGCACGGTGACCGGCGGCATGTCGCTCTATAAGTCGGGGGGCGGCACGCTGCGTCTTGGCGGCACGTCGAGCACCTTCTCGGGCGGCTTCACGGTGATCGGCGGCGTGACGGAGGTGGCGAAGCTCGCGGCCTCCGGCCAGGCGAGCTCGCTCGGCTCCGCGGGCACGATCCGGCAGAACGGGGGCGTGATCTCCTACGTGGGAACCGGCGACACCACCGACCGGCTGATCACGTTCGGGCCGGCGTCCGGCGGCGGCGGGCTGTCGTCCACGTTGCGGGCCGACGGGGCGGGGCCGCTCGTCTTTGCGAGCGGGTCGGCGACGCCCTGGGGCACGGCCAACCAGCCCCGCGGGCTCACGCTCAACGGCACGAGCACCGCGGCCAACTCGTACCGTCCGCGGATCAGCGACAACGGGACCGCCGCCACGAGCCTGGCGAAGTGGGGTTCGGGCACGTGGATCCTGACGGGCACGCACACGCACACCGGATCGACGACGGTGGGTGAAGGCAGGCTCGTGCTGGCCGGCGCGATCACGTCGAGCACGGTCACGGTCGCGAGGGGCGCGACGCTCGCCGTCGTCGACGGCGCCGCCGCGCGGATCCACGCCCTGGCGCCGGGCGGCGAAGGATTCGTGGACGTGGGCAGCGGGCAGCTCACGGTGCTCCGCGGCCTGACGTCCGCGGGGGCGGCGAGCCTCGCGCGATCGGCCCGAGCGGACGGTTCCTGGCGATCCGCCACCGGCATCGGCTCGACGGCGGTGGCCGCCGCGGTGGCCCGGGGCGAGTCGCGGGCCACCGGCTGGATCGTGAATGGGGACGGCTCCGTGACCTTCGCCTACGCGGCCGCAGGCGATGCGAATCTCGACGGGGTGGTCGACGTGCTTGACGGGGCCTTGTGGCTCTCGTCGGGCCTCTTCGACACCGGTGGCACGGCGGGCTGGTTCCAGGGCGACTTCACCCTGGATGGCCTGTGCGACATCCTCGACATCTCCGAGATGTCCGCCACCGGGCTCTTCGACGCCGGACCCTACCTGCCGCTCGCATCCGCGGCGGAGGTGGCCGTGGTTCCCGAGCCGACGGCCCCGGTGGCGGTCGCCACTCTCGTGGTGGCGGCAGCGGCCCTGAGCGGCCACCGGCGACGATCCAACGCCTGAAAACGGCCTCGAGACGCCGTGGGAACGGGCCTTGGCTGGTCGACCCAGGTTCCCTACCATCCCGCCCCGGTCCGGCGGTCCTCCGCCCGGTTGACCGTCAGGACTTCGATGAACGACTCGCGACATTCCTCCAGCCGCGACGACGGCCCGGCCCTCCGCGCATCGGCCGGGCACGGGCCCGGTCTGCTGGGCCGCGCGCTCGTGGCCTGGACGCGGCTGTGCCTGCGGCACCCGCTGGCGGTGCTCGCGCTGGCCATCCTTTCGGCCGTGGCCTCCGGCGTGTGGACGGCACGGCACCTCGGCTACAAGGTGAGCCGCGCCGATCTCGTCGATCCGAGCAGCGAGTACAGCAAGCTCTGGATCGACTACATCCGGGAGTTCGGCGAGGACGACGACGCCGTCGTGGTGGTCGAGGGGGAATCGCGGGAAGCCGTGATCACCGTGCTCGAGGAGATCTCGAGGGAGGCCACGCGGGAGGACGCCCTGTTCCGCTCGGTGCTCCACGAGGTCGATCTCTCGAAGATCCGGGCGAAGGGCCTGCACTACCTGTCGCCGGCCGACCTCGCGGCGATCGACCGGTTCATCGAACGGACGCAGCCCGTTCTCGATGGCGGCTGGGCACAGCTGCGGGTGGGCACCATGGTGGGCGGCCTTGCCGGGCAGATGGTCGCCGGTGCCGGACCCCGCACGGCCGACGGCGAGCCGCCGGCCGCGTCGCTCGAACGATACGTCGAGAGCCTCGTGGCCGGCCTCGAGGCGCCTCCGTCCGGTGAACTCCGGCCCGGCGAGTACGTCTCGCCCTGGCCGGGGATGCCCGAATCGCTCTCCACGCTCCGCGACCTCTCGAGCGAGCACCTGCTCGCCAAGGACGGCCGGCTCGGCTTCGTGCTCCTGAGGCTCACCAAGGAGAAGGGGGGCTTCGCCGGCGCCTCGGCGGCCACCGACGAGCTGCGGCGGATCATGGCCCGCGTCGGCGACCGGCACGCCGGCGTCTCGATCGGGCTCACCGGGATCCCGGTGATGGAGGACGACGAGATGCGGGCCAGCCAGACCTCGATGGTCTGGGCGAGCGGCCTCTCGATGGCGGCGGTCGTGCTCGTGATCATCGCCGGGTTCGGCGGCGTCCGCCACGCCCTGCTGGCCAACGGCGTGCTGGCGATCGGCATGGCCTGGGCGTTCGCCTGGGCGACGGCGAGCGTCGGCCACCTCAACATCCTGAGCGTGACCTTCACCGTCACGATGATCGGCGTCGGGATCGACTACGGCACGTACTACGTCGGCCGCTACCTCGAGCAGCGGCGCAAGGGCATGGACTGCGCGGAGGCGCTCGTGGAGACGAGCGGCCGAGTGGGGCCGGGAATCCTCACCGGGGCGATCACCACCGCGGTGGCCTTCTTCGCGGCCGCGATGACGAGCTTCGTGGGCGTGGCGGAACTCGGCATGATCGCCGGCGGCGGCATCATGCTCTGCTGCGCCGCCGAACTGCTCGTGCTGCCGGCCGCGATCGCACTGGTCGACCGGAGCTTCCTCGGCCGGAGCATTCCCACGCCGGTGCCGGTGCATGCCTGGCTCGCGCCGGTCTTCCGGCACCCGAGGATCGTGCTTCTCGGTGGCATGGCCGCCACGCTGGCGATGGCGGGGGGCCTGCACGAACTCACCTACGACCACAACCTCCTCAACATGCAGCCGGAGGGGCTGGAGAGCATCGCGGTCGAGAAGAAGCTCCTGGAGGAGTGCGACCAGAGCGTCTGGTACGCGCTCTCCATCGCCGACTCACGGGAGCAGCTCCTGGAGCGGAAGGCGAAGCTCGTGGCCCTGCCGGGCGTGGAACGGGTCGACGAGATCGCGTCGCTCCTGCCGGTGGACGAGGAGCTCAAGGGACCGCTGATCGAGCGGATCCGCGGCCGGCTGGCGACGCTCCCCGAGCGGCCGCCCGAGATCCCGGTCGATCGGCTCGACGCACTCGGGGAGACGCTCGCCTGGGCGCAGTCCGAGGCGGCGAAGCGACCGGGCGGGCTGCGGACCGCCTGGCACCTCGAGCGGGCTCGGGAGAGCCTGCGGCGGAAGGGGCCGGAGGAGTGCTACCGGGCCCTGGCCACGTTCCAGCAGCGGGCCGCCGGCGACCTGCTCTCGCGGCTGCACGCCCTGGCGGGAGTGGCCGACCCGCAGCCCCCGGCGCTCGCCGACCTGCCGCCGAGCCTCGTGGAGCGGTTCGTCGGCTCGAGCGGCCGGCACCTGCTCAAGATCTACGGCCGTGGCGACATCTGGAACTTCGAGTCTCTCGAGCGGTTCGTCTGCGACGTCCGCAGCGTCGATCCCCGGGTCACCGGGAATCCGGTCCAGGCCTACGAGGGCTCCCGGGAGATGAAGAGAAGCTACGAGCAGGCAGGCCTCTACGCACTGGTGGTGATCGTGGCCGTGCTCTGGCTCGACTTCCGCTCCGTGAAGTATTCGCTCCTCGCGGCGCTGCCGCTGGCGGTCGGCATGCTGCAGACGTTCGGGCTCATGGGCCTGGTGGGCATCGACCTCAATGCGGCCAACCTGATCGGCGTCCCGCTGATCCTCGGGATCGCGGTCGACTACGGCGTGCACATCGTGCACGACGCCCTCGAGCGGCCCGGCCCCTATCGCATCAGCGCCTCGACCGCCAACTCGGTGCTGGTCGATGCCCTGACCACGATCCTCGGGTTCGGCGCCCTGATGGTGGCCAGCCACCGCGGCCTCGAGAGCCTCGGCCGGGTGCTCACGCTGGGGGTCACCACCTGCACGGTCACGTCGCTGGTGCTCCTGCCGCCGCTGCTGGCGGTGCTGCATCGCGGCACCGCCGAGACGAACGCGGAGGATGGGCAGGACGAGTCGGACGAGGAGCCGCGACTGGCGGCCTGAGCACCGCGACCGGCCGGGATCGCGGTTGTGCTGCGACGACCCGGCGTGGTACTTCCCCCTCCCCGGCCGTCGTTTCCTCGTGGTGTCTCCCGCATGAACATCCTTCCCCTGCGTGTCGCCGTCGCCCTGTCGGCCTTGCTGCCCCTGCTCGGTGGAGCCGCCATCGCCGACATGCCGGAGCGGGTCGTCAACATCGCGATGGAGGACCAGTTCAAGAACCGTCACGAAACGCTCCGCTACCGCGGTGACGTCGTGGTGCTCGTCTACGCCGAGCGGAAGGGGGCCGAGGCGGCGCTCGAACTCGGGCGGAAGCTTCACGTGCGGTTTCACCCGACGGCCTCCCAGGCTTCGGCGACCGAGTGGTCGCGGCAGCCGGTGGTGGGGCCGGCGGGCTGGCCCGCCTCCATCGCCCCGCCGGATGTCCACGTGATCCCGGTCGCCTGCCTGCCCGAGGTGCCCAAGGCCCTCGAGGCGGTCGCCAAGTCCCGGTTCCGGAAGGACTCGCCGTTCGTGTCGGTCTGGCTCGATTTCGAGGACAGGATGCGGCAGCAGTTCGGCATCGTTCCCGAAGAGCCCAACGTGGTGCTGCTCGACACGCGGGGCTGCCCGCAGGGCGTCGTCTCCGGGCACCTCGACGAGATCCGCTTCGGCGAGGTCGTGACGGCCATCGACCAGCTGCGGCTGCGATCCCTGCAGGATCGGACCGCCGCCGTGCCGGCCGGTGCGGCGGTCGTCCGCTGAACGAAATCAGGACCGTTGCCGCTGCTTCAGCCGCTGGCTCGCCCGGGTCAGCGTCTCCCGTTCGGCCGTGGTCAGGCTGCCCTCGCCGGACCGGCTGATCTTCTCGAGGATCCGATCGACCGCCTCGTCGAGTTGAGGATCGTCGCCGGGCCGCACCGACGTGGCCCGGTCATCATCGTCGGGCCGCACGACCCGCATCCGGGGCCGGCGATCGAGCCACCGTGAGATCACCGCCCGGGGCCGGTCGATGAAGCCGTCGAGGTTCCAGCCCCGCCAGGCGTAGAGCACCCCGAAGAGCGCGCCGGCGAGATGGGCCACGTGGGCCACGTTGCTCGTGCGGTTGCCGATGCCGCCCAGGTCGGACACCAGGTAGAGCAGGCCGAGCGCCCATGCCGGCACCGGCAGCACTCCGTAGAGCAGGAGCGTCTGCCGGGGGTAGTACCAGATGAACGCGGCAAGCACCGCCATCACGCCGCCGCTGGCCCCGACCAGCGGCCAGCCGGTCTCGTCCGGATGGCTGAGCCGCTCCACCACCACCCAGCCGAGCCCGGCAAAGATGATCGATGCGCAGTAGAAGCGGAGAAACTCCCCCTTGCCGAGCGTGGCCTCGATCTCGCGGCCGAAGAACCAGAGCGTGGCCATGTTGAAGATCAGGTGCCAGGGCGACGTCGGATCGTGGAGGAAGCCGTACGTCAGGAGCGTGTAGAAATACTGCGGCTGCCGCGGCAGGTCCTCGGGGAGGCAGAAGGCCTCGTTGATCGAGAAGGGGGGCAGCAGCCCGGCGAACAGGTTGCCCCTGAAGATGAAGTTCGCGAGCCAGATGCCGACGTTCAGTGCGATGATCGTGTTGACGCCGGTCCAGTGGGCCATGGAGCCGTAGCGGCGCGACTCGGCGTAGTAGCCCCGATCCTGAAATCCCATCGGACGCTCGCCGCAGCACGGCGGCTCCACGAGACGGGGCGGTTCGTCGCCCCGGGGAACGGCATCCTACGACCCGTGCGCTGCCGGCGGCAACCGCCGTGGCCATCGCGCCGCCCACGGGGGCCGGAGGTGTGCTACGCTTCCGGCCCGCCCGCCCGGGCACTGGCGCCGCGACGCATCGGCCCCCCGGCGGACGCACCACCAAACGGGGATCCGGCGACGATGGCGACCAACGGCGGGCTCGGCAGGAAGCTGCGGATGGGAATCGTCGGGGGAGGGCAGGGCTCCTTCATCGGCCGCGTGCACGTGACCGCCGCGGTGCTCGACAACCGGGCCGCCCTCGTGGCCGGGGCCTTCTCCAGCGACGCATCGCGGTCGAAGGCAAGCGCCGCCGACTACGACGTGCCCGAGTCGCGGGCCTACGGCTCCTACCAGGAGATGCTCGATCGGGAGCGGGCTTTGCCGGCCGGCGAACGGATCGACTTCGTGACGATCGCCACGCCCAACCACATGCACTATCCCGTGGCCAAGGCGGCGGTCGAGGCGGGCTTCCACGTGGTCTGCGACAAGCCGCTCACGCTCACGCTCGCCGAGGCGGAGGATCTCGCGAAGGTGGTGGCAGGCTCGAAGGGCGTGTTCGTGGTCACCCACAACTACACCGGCTACCCGCTCGTGCGGCAGGCGCGGGAGATGATCCTCGCGGGCGAGCTCGGCGAAATCCAGGCGATCCGTGCGGAGTACATCCAGGGCTGGCTGCGGACCAGGCTCGAGAGCGAGGGGCAGAAGCAGGCGGCGTGGCGGACCGATCCCACGAAGAGCGGCGCGGCCGGCTGCTTCGGCGA
>CAIKWU010000115.1 GCA_903831155.1 uncultured Planctomycetaceae bacterium
CGATTCCGGTCGAAGGCGGGGCGGCGGTCGAGACGCCGTCGGCGGCCGCTCTCGCCGGTTTCCTGGCGGGACTCGAGCCCGGTCGGTCGGTGCGGCTCGAGGTCGATCGCGGCGGCCGAACGATTCCGCTCGACATCGAGTTGACGGTGCCGCCGGCCGACGTGCCCGCCGAGGGGCCGCCGTCCGAGGCCGCTGCGAGCCCGCTCGCGGACACCATCGACCCCGTGAAGGTGACGCGGCTCGAGATGCCCGACTCCGACGCGCGACCGCTCACGATCGTGCCCCGCGGCGGCGATGGGCCGATCGGGCTGCTGATCCACTTCGGTGCTCCCCGGGGAGCACTGCCCGACGCCGAGGCGATCCCGTGGAAGGCGGCCGTGGCGGCGACGGGCGTGGCGGTGCTCCTTCCGGCCTCGTCGGATCGCGCTCGCTGGAGCCGCGACGACATCCCGGCCGTGGTGAGATCGGTCCAGGCGCTCCATGCCCGCCGGCCGCTCGATCCGTCGCGGGTCGCGGTCTCCGGCAGCGGAGCGGGCGCGGCGTTCGCGTGGCTCGTCGCGGAGCGGCTGGGGCCGGCCTGCCGCGGCGTCGCGGTGGCCGGCGCCGCGATACCCCGGTCCATGGCGATCGGCCCCGCCGCCGCCGGCGAGGCGCGATGGATCCTGCTCGGTGGGGCGGCCGGCATCCCGGCGTCGCGACTGGATGCCGACCGCCGCCGGCTGGAAGCGGCCGGGCACGTCGTCGGCCAGCTCCCCGAAGCGGATGACGCGTCTCCGGCGGTGCTCTGCAGGTGGGTGTCGCTGCTCGGTCTCCTCTGAGCGTCGGCCGGCAGTCGCATGCACGACGACTCGATCACCCCTCAGGTTCTGTTCATCGACGACGACGTGCTCGTGGTCGACAAGCCCGGCGGCATGCCGAGCGTGCCCGCACGGACCGAGGCCGACCCGCCGGACGTGGGCCGTCGTCTGGCCGGAGAGTTCGGGCCGATCGAGGCCGTCCATCGCCTCGACCGCGACACGTCGGGGCTCCTCCTGTTGGCGAGGAACCGGGCGGCCCGCGTGGCGCTCGGCGTGGCGTTCGAGGCCGGCCGTGTGTCGAAGGCCTATCTCGCCATCGTCGCGGGGCGGCTTCCCGCGGCCGCCGGGACGATCGCGCAGCCGTTGGCGGCAGACCGGGAACGGCCGCCGCGGCAGCGGGTCGACCCGATCCTCGGCCGTCGTGCGACCACGAACTGGCGGGTGCTGGCGACGGATGAGTCGCAGGGTTCCGTTCAGAGCCTCGTCGAACTCGAGCCGGTCACCGGCAGGTCGCACCAGCTCCGCGTCCACTTGGCTTGGCTCGGGTGCCCGGTGCTGCACGACCCGCTCTACGCCCCGGCCGCGGCGGGCGGCGGCCCCGGCGGCAGACTGGCGCTCCGCTCGATGCGGCTCGTCTTTCCGCATCCCCGTGGCGGGCACCCCGTCGCCGTCGAGGCGGGATGGCCGACCGAGGGCGAGTGGCCGCGGTTCGCCGGCCACGCGGGGCAGCGCTGACCAGATCGGCGGAAGGCAGTCAGCCCGCGGTCGGCCGCATGGCCGACGCCGACACCGCGTTCCAATACCGGGAGAATCGCCCCAGGTCCTTCACGCGGGACCGGTCGCAGAACGGCCGCTCCGCGACGCGGATCACGGGAATCGCCTCGGCGACGTCGGTCGCGACATGGTTTGTCCGCGGGCACGGACCGGCTGCGACGCATACGGCATCGCAGTCATGGGCGGCGGCGCGTTCCCGAAGCAGGAGCCGAGGATCGCCGAGCAGCAGTTCGAGGCCGGGCACGTCGCCGAGGCATTCGACCAGGAACACCAGCCGCTTCAGCGACGGGCGTTCCCCCCGAAGCCACGCCGGGTCGATCACGAAGACCCGCGGCGCGGCCGGGTGCGCCACGGCGGCCGGGCTTGTGTCGGCGGCGGAGTCGAGCGTGAGCCACACGAGCGGCCGGCGCGGCGTCGGGGTCGCGGCCCGGGCCGCGTCGCGCGGAGGGATGCGGAGCGGGCCGCGGGATGACGGCGAGGCGGATGCGAAGCAACGCTCGGCGAGGGCTTCGTAGCTTCCCTCGACATCGCATCGGCCGCGGAGCGTGCAGTCGCGGCAGTGGACGCCGGCGGTGAAGGTTTCGAGATTCTCGCGATTGAAGAGATAGGGCTTCGCGGAGAAGGTGCCGGCGATCCACTGCCAGGAGAGGTGGTTGCTCGCCGGATCGCCGTCGAGCAGGTGGCGGAGGAACCAGTCGGCACCGGCACGCCAGTGGACGCCGCGGACGTGCACGAGCCACGACGCGAGCCACATCCGCTCGTGGTTGTGGAGCCAGCCGGTGTCGTGCAGACGCCGCACGAAGGCGTCGATGCAGGCCATGCCGGTGCGGGCCTCGAGGACGTCGTCGGGCATGCGATCGACCGGCTGTCGACGCGGCGTGGCGGCGGGCGGCTCGATGTCGGTCAGGATCGCGTCGCCGATCGCGTCGTGCACCTGCCGCCAGTAGTCCCGCCAGCCGAGTTCCGAGACGAGTTTCAGCGCATCCTCTGGACGCGTCGCCTTCGCGAGCGCCGCGTCGCGGACTTCCGCCAAGGAGAGCACGCCGTGGCGAATCCACGGCGACAGCATGGTCACGGCCCCCGCGACGTGGTTGCGGGTTTGCGCGTAGGCCAGGGGCTCGATTCCCGCGAGTCGCTCGACGGCGGCCGCTCGGCCGCCCCGCAGGGATGGCGGCGAAAATGGCGGGCATGGGGCGGCGCCGACGTCGGGCAGGACCTCGGCGATGCGGGATGCCAACGCCTCGCCGCGAAGGCCCAGCAGCTGGTCGAGTCGGATGGACGCGGTGACCGTCGGGTGCATGTCGCACCGTAGTCACTGCCGCCGAGTTGGGCAGGGGCTGCCAGAAAACAGTGCGGTGCCAATCCGGCCTCCGCCTTCAGTCGCTGAACGTTCCCGGCAAACGTGCGGTTTTTCCCGCTCCCGACGCGGAGTCGCCGAGTTCCGATGCTGAGGTGGTTTCACGGCATGGGGTTTGCATTCGTTCCGACAACGTCTCGTTCTCGGCCGCGGCCGATGGCCACCCATTTGGGCGATCATCGGGTTCGTCGGCCACCCCGTCCGGAAGGATGCCCCAACACGGCTTGGGTGGGTACTCCGCCTAACACTCACCCAGGCCGGGGCATGCGCTGGCGACGGAGGCTTCGGCCGCTTGTGGCCGGGTCCCCGAGGGGGGTACCCTTGCACGAGTCCTTCCTCGCTGCCGGGTTCCCGTGAAGCTCATCATCGCGATCATCCAGCCCGGCAAACTCGAGAGCGTGAAGCAGGCGCTTTCGGAGGTCGAAGTCTTCCGGCTAACGGTCCTCGACGTACAGGGCTTCGGTCGCCAGCGGGGCCACGCCGAGACCTATCGGGGTCACGAGATCTCGGTCAACCTCGTGCGAAAGGTCCAGTTGCAGATCGCGGTCAACGACGACTTCGTCGAGCCGACGATCGCGGCGATCACCAAGGGGGGCCGTTCCGGGGAGCACGGCGAGATCGGCGACGGCAAGATCTTTGTCCTCCCGATGGACGAGTGCGTGCGCATCCGCACCGGCGAGCGGGGCGGCGAGGCGATCTGAGCCCCGCAGCCCCCGGTTGAGTGCAGGTCGCTACCCTGCCAAGGCGTCTCGCGGCGGCTCGGGCCTGCGGCCGCTGTTCGATCCGGCTCAGGCCCGCTGCGGATGGAGACGCGGGCCGCCGCCGAGCGCGAGCCGGTTGGTGGCCGCGAGGAACGCCTTGGCCGAGGCCTCGAGCGAGTCGGTCGACACGCCGCGGCCCCGCTGCACCTGGCCCGCGTGCTCGAGTTCGACCGTCACCTCCGCCTGTGCGTCCTTGCCCACCGTCACCGCCTGCACGCGGAAGTCGCGGCAGGTGGTCGTGATGCCGGTGAGCTTCTCGATCGCCAGGAAGATGCCGTCGATCGGGCCGTCGCCGGCCGTGATCGTGGCCGACTTCGGCTCGCCGTTCTGGAGCACGCGGAGCGTGACCGTCGGGGCCGCGCCCGATTCGCTCGTGAGCGAGTAGCCCTCGTAGACGAACTGCTCCGGCAGTTCCGAGAACTGCAGTTCGCAGAGTGCGGCGATGTCGCCGTCGTAGATCTCCTTCTTGCGGTCGGCGAGATGCTTGAACCGCTCGAAGACCGTCTGCAGCTGCTCCGGCGAGAGCTGGTAGCCGAGGGCCTTGGCCCGGTCGGCGAGCGCGGCCCGGCCGCTGTGCTTGCCGAGCACGAGGTCGGTCCGCTCCAG
>CAIKWU010000116.1 GCA_903831155.1 uncultured Planctomycetaceae bacterium
CATCGACCGCTGCTTCCCCGACCACGACACGATTCGCACGATCGTGCTGGTGCGGCCGGATGCCATGCAGGCAAGCTCGAACCAGTTCCAGCGGGCCAAGATGCTCGCCGTGGTCCTGCAGCTGGCGGCGAAGGCCCTCGGGCATCCGGTCGAGCGGGCGATCATCCTCAACCAGCACGAGGACTGGTTTCCGGGGGCCGTGCGATCCAATGGCGAACCGCTGCCCGCGGCCCAGGTGCGGAAGATCAAGCTCGACCCATCGATCGATCAGGCTCGGGCGCGGCAGCTGCTCGAAGAGCTCTGCGGCCTCTATCGGCAGGCGGCCGTCACGCCCTACGGCACCTTCAACGACGCAAGCGCCGACCTCGAGTCCGATCCGGACGCCGCCCGCGACACCTTCGGAACCTTCACGGCCGGCAAACGCTACACCGGCAGCAACGAGGCCGTCGTCCACGGCGCTCAACCGGACTTCGACGACGTGTTTCCAGATGACTCCGTGATGGCCGCGTTCTACGCCCGCTTCCACGCCCTGACCAGTCTCACTCGCAACTACGTGTACACACCCGATGCACCTTGACCTCGCCCACGACGCGTTCTCCCACGGCCTGATCGTCGAGGCGAGCGCCGGCACGGGGAAGACCTACTCCGTGGCCGCCATCGTCACGCGGGAACTCGCCCTCCGCGAGGATCTGCGGATCGGGCAGATTCTGATCACGACGTTCACGCAGAACGCCGCCGCGGAGCTCCGCGATCGCGTCCGCAGGCGGCTTGTCGAGACCACCCGCACGCTGCGGGGCGCAGACGCCACCGGCGACGAGATCGCGGCGCGGCTTCGCGACGGCAGCGATGCCGAGATCGCAGACCGGATCCGGCGGCTCGAGCGGGCGCTGGTGGAGTTCGACTCGGCCACGATCTCGACGATCCACGGAGTCTGCAGCCGCGTGCTGCGGACCGCGGGAATCGACGCTGGCAGGGTCACCGACACCGACGAGGTGGACAGGATCGTCGAAGAGATGGTCAACGACCTCGTCGTGAGCCACTCGACCGCGGACCACCGCTGGGACGAGGCGAAGGTCGGCAAGCTCGTGAAGGCGATGCTCGGCGACCCGCTGATCGAGCCGTGGGTCGACCCGGACGACAACGGTCTCACCGCCGCCGACCGGACTCGTCTGGAACGCCTCGGCACGCTGCTGCGGGCGTGCGTGGACCGGATCCATGCCGCGATGGCGGCCGCACCGGGCTACAACGACCTGCTCCGCATGGCGCGGGAGCTCGTCTGCGACGAGGCCCGGCCGGAGCTGCTCGCCGCCCTCCGCAGCCGATTCCGCCTCGCGATCGTCGACGAGGCCCAGGACACCGACCGCCAGCAGTGGCGGTTCTTCGAGCGGCTCTTTCCCGGTGGCGACGGGCGGGCACTCGTGAGCGTGGGCGATCCCAAGCAGGCGATCTACGGGTTTCGCGGGGCGGATGTCCGCGCCTACGTCGATCACGCCGCGGCGGCGAAGGCGGATCCCGCGACCCGCGCGGAGCTCTACCGCACCCTTCCCGTCAACCGC
>CAIKWU010000117.1 GCA_903831155.1 uncultured Planctomycetaceae bacterium
TGCGGGAGCCCGGAGACATAGGGCACGTCGCTGTCGGAGGGCCCGAGCATGAACAGCGGCGGCAGCCGATCCTCCTGGAGGGCTTCGGATCCTGCACCGGGCAGGAACTGACCGCCGCCACCCCCCTCCGGCGACATCGGCTGCACGGCTGCCGCCACCTTGAGCCGCTCCCACTTCGTCGCGGTGCCGTTGACGACCAGCGACCGCTCGACGGCGTACTGCCCCCAGCGTGGCGAGTCCTTCTGGGGATCCTGGAACCCGGCGCCCGAGAAGCAGCGGACGAACTCGGCCCGCTGCTTCGCCACGGGCACGAGCCCGGTCACGACGACGTAGGGCGTGACTCGACCGGGGAGTTCGGGCATGGCTTGGTCGGCAGGCATCATCATGTCGGAGAACCCGGCTGGCGGCGATCCCTCGGCACCGGCCGGATCGCGACCGGCGCGTGGCCGGCGGCGTGGCCGGCCGTCCTGCGGCACCGCCTCGGGGCCTGGCCCTCCCTCGAACGGCGTGGCCGCCGCCGGATCGGGAAGCACGGCCACACCCGCGACCGCCCGCAGATCCTCGATCGGGAAGACCTGGGGTTTCTGCCGCTTGACCACGTCCTGGGTGAACGGCCTGCTCAAGACCAGCTCGCCCGGCGGGGCCGGGATCTTGATGTGCTGCGGCCTCCAGGGCTCCAGGGCCTCGGCCAGCTCGCCCTTCGGATGGACGATATCGGGCGGCGGTTCGGTCGTGGCGCCGATGTGCCGCACGGTGTCTTCCGTCAGGGATTTGATCGCCTGCGGCGTCTGCGACTGCTGAGCCGACTTGAGCCGCAGCGCGTTGAGCCCGCCCCAGACTAGGCTCAGCGCGAAGAGCCCGAGCACGCCGACCACGAACTTCTCGCCGTGGCGGAGCAGAAAGTCCTGGACGCCGGAAAGGCGAAGGGAGGGCATCTTCATGCGCCCGGTACTCCTTCGGCAGGTGATGCTCCGACGATCGCGGCCTCGTTCGGTGGGTTCGCCACCGCCACGGTGCCGCGGAGCTCGAGAATCACGTCGTTGGGGCGGGGGCCGCCATCGGTGCCGCCCGAGGGGCCGCCGACCCGTCCTTCCGGTCCGACCGAAGCCCCCGGATTGATCCGCACCTGTCGCACGTCAATCGGCACCTCGTTCGTCGCGAGCGTGGCCAGCAGGGAGTCGATCCTCCGCTGATCCACGACGGCCCGCAGCGTGAACGGCACGAGGTGCACGAGCTTTGCGTCCGGCGACGTTGCGAGCTCGGCCGTCGTCAGGGGCTTGCCGTTGAAGTCCACGTAGATCCACTCCCGCAGCTGGTCGTCCGGCGACGTGGGCGCGGCCGCGGCGGGATCGACTCCCGTCTCGCCGAACTCGCCCCCGCGACCCGCCGTGCCGGCCGCTCCGCCGAACCGCGGATGCGCCGGACGACTCGCAGGCGCCCCAGGCATGCCAGCCTCCGGCGGCATGCCCTCCATCCCCATTTCGGCCCCCGGCTGCCCCGTCGTCGCGGGCATGACGACGCGGTTGGTTCCCTCGCCGCCAGGCCGCTCCTCGGCGGCCGGATAGCCGCACGTGAGTTCCTGCACGAACATGATCGGTGCATTGAAGGGCTCGGTGGCTCCCCCGTTCACGGTCCTGATGGCGTCGCACAACAGGCCGTAGACCCAGAGCTCCTCCTGCGCGAGCAGCACCTGTGTCGTCGTCGGGGGCTTCTCCCAGGTGAACGACGTGAGCAGGCGGCGCTGGTCTTCCGCGGCCCACTCCACGATGTCGCCTCCGGCCCCGGCCGGCCGCGGCGCGGCCGGGCCACGGCCGCCGAACTCGCCGCCGAATCCCGGCGGAACGCCGCCGAAGCCCTCGCCGCCGACCGTCCTGCCCGCCGCATCCCCCTGGGTCAGGTCGGCGGCACCCATCCGCTTCGGCAGTTCACGGACGAGCGCGTCGGCCGTGTCGCGGTACCGCCTGAGGAACTGGGCGTTGAGGGACTGGCCAGCCTTGAGCCGGTCGACCGCCGCCACGAAGTCATCCCCGAGCTGCTTGGGCCAGACCCGCAGCGGTTTCTGCTCCTGCCACAGAGTCTTCCACTCGGCGAGCGTCTCGGCGTGGATCTCGCCGGTCCGCTTCTCGATCGTCTCCGACCACGACTCGTTGGGGTGGTTCTCCCGGCTCTTGATCGAGGTGAGGGCATCGACCTGCCCCTTGATCTGGGACTGCTGCGTGGCGATCCGTGCGTCGAGTTGCCCCGTTCCCTGGAGCAGCATCGGCACCAGCACCAGCGGCACGATCGCGCCGAGAATCCAGAAGTGATACTTGGCGATGGCCGCCACGTACGGACGAATCTGTTCTGGGAGTTGTGGCATGGAGATCGTCTTCCGTCAGGGCGCCGCGTCCGGCGCGGCTGGATCGGCGGCGGGCTTCGGCAGCCTCGAACCCGGAGTGTGCGGCTGCCAGACGAACTGGAGGACGAAGTCGTACCGCTTCAAGCGGACCACGGGGCGGTCGATCCCCGGGCCTCCTTCCATGCCCGGCCGTCCTCCCACCGTCGGGGCAGAGGCAGCCTCGGCCACCTCCACGGGGCGGATGGGCGACGAGGCGACGAGCACCGGGTAGCCGATGCCGAGGTCGGCTGCCGTGACCTGCTCGCCGGCCTGCTCGCCGGCCGCCACGGTCACCGCGTCGCCCTCGCCGAGCAGGTTGCGGACGAGCGTGCTGCGGATGAACTGCTCGCCTTCGTTGCCCCGTTCCTCGTTGTGGAAATGATGGCCGGCGATCTGGATCACCCAGCCCGCCCCCTTCGGTCCCTCGCCTGTGGAGGCGACGCCATCCACGCCCTCCGGTGCGGGCGGCGTGGCTTCGGCGGCGGCGGCATCGGCTGCGGGCGCCGTCGCATCCGTCGCGGCTGGGTCGGCGGCCGGCTGTTCGGCCGCGGGTTCGTCCGCCGCAGCTGGCGCGGCAGCGGCCTTGGTCTCGGCCCAGTTGGCCTGCACCCCGGCGAACCAGGTGGAGAGGTCGGGAAAGAACTGCATGTCGAAACTGTCGACGTGGATCTCGCGGCGGTCGGCGATCGAGGCGGGCGGGGGCTGGCGATCGTCGCGGGGCAGCATCGACATCACCGCCCGCGTCATGTCGAGCGACTGGAAGCGACGCTCCCTGACCTGGATGAGATACCGCTGCCAGCCGGCGGCCTCGGTCTGCTTCTGCGAGATCGACTCCAGGGCCGACACCGCGGCCGCCGAGCGGGCCTTGGCATTGTCCGCACTCGCGAAGGCCTGCTGATACTTCGCGGGGGCGTAGGTCTGCCAGGCGAGGAACATCCCCACGAAGTTCACGACGGCGGCCGTGAGCAGGCCGAGCATGCCCGCCACGAGCCACGGCTTCTTCTCGGCGATGATGCGGTCGCGGGCGATCTCCTTCGGGAGCAGGTTCGTGTTCAGGGCCGACCCGCCCGCCGCCTGGAGCGCCAGGCCGTAGGCGGTGCCGAAGGAGAGCCGGTGCTCGCGGAAGGCGTTCGCCGAGACGGCGGGGCCCTCGAGGGCGTTGAACTTCTCGAACCGCTGCACGTCGAGCTGCAGCTGCTTCGCCACGAAGTCGGAGAGCCCGCGCAGCTTCGCGGCGCTGCCGAGCAGGAGCACCTGCCCGATCTTGGCCGACTTGTCGGTGCCCGTGAAGTAGTTGAGCGACCGCTGCAGCTCGGCGGCGAACTCCGTGAACACCGGCCGCATCGCCTTGAACACGGCGCGCGGGTCGGCGGCCCGGACGGCGTTTCGCTTCTCCTGCTCGGCCTTCTCGAAGGTGAACTTCATCTCCTTGACGAGCGCCTTGGTGAAGCTGCTGCCGCCGATGGGCATGCTCCGCTGCCAGATCCGCAGCCCGTTGGTGACGACGATGTCGCTGGAGTCGACGCCGATCGACACGAGCACGAGCGATGGCGGCGGGCTGTCGGGATCGATCTCCGCCACCGGCGGCAGTTGATCGAACATCGCCATGTTGGCCAGAGCGATGGGCTGCAGCTGGAGCACGTCCACGTCGATGCCGGCGTTCGTCAGCGGCGCGAGCGCCTTGTGGACCTGCTCGCGCTTCATCGCGAACATGGCCACCTCGGCATCCATCACGAAGCCGCTCTCCTCGATCCCGCCCGCCAGCCGCTGCCAGTCCCAGACGACCTGATCGAGCGGGAATGGGATCTGCTGGTTGGCCTCGTAGCGGACGATGTCGGGGATCTTCTTCGATTCGATCGGCGGCAGCTTGATGAACTTCGCCAGGCCCGACTGGCCCGGCGCCGCCACGGCCACCCGCTCCCCGTCGAGCTGGTGACGGGAGACGAACTCCTCCAGTGCCGCCCGCACGAGTTCGACGGGATCGGCCTCCGCCTGGGAGAGCATCATCGGGTACTCGATGTACTCGATCTCCTCCGCGACGAGCTTCCGCGGGTCGCTCGGAGACACGCGGCAGCGCAGAGCCTTGAGGCCGCACTTGCCGATGTCGATTCCCCACGCGTACGGACTGCGGGCCATTGGGGCCGGGTTCCCGGTTCGAGGAGGTGGGTATGGCGGGCCGGGAAGGGAATGCAGGCGATGGGCTAACTCCCGCCCACAAACAACTTTACGAACGTGCCGCAGGAGGTGTCAAACGCCCCCTGCCCTGTGCCGCGAGCCACGTGGTGGCATGCACTACACTCGCCCTCATGCCGCCCGCACGCACGACGGTCTTCCTTCCCTGCCACACGCTCGACGACTTTCCCACGTGGCTCGACGAGGCCGACGCCGACGACCTGCTCTCGGCCTGGACCGCGGCGTGGCATCCCGCACTGATCGCGGCTGTCGGCGGCGTGCCGGACTGGGCGGCCGTCGATCTGCCCGTCTCCGACGGTCCGCTGATCGGCATCGTGCCCCGCGCGTGGGATGATCGCTTCGAGGCCCAGTGCGGCAGCACCGAGACCTCCGGGTCGGTGTTCGTGCGCGGCGTCGACGGCGCCGAGGCGATCGCCCGGGCCGCGATCGCCGCCCTCGGCGCCCTGCCGGACGGCCCGCTGGCCGGCGCCCCGCTCGCGGACGACTTCCA
>CAIKWU010000118.1 GCA_903831155.1 uncultured Planctomycetaceae bacterium
CCGCGGACCGTGGCCAGCGGCACCAGCCGCTCGACGCCAAGTTCCGTGAGCTTTTCGACGAGCCACTTCTGCCGCTCGCCCTTCGGCAGGGCCACGGCGAGCGTGAGCGGCACGCGTGTCAGCCGTGACGCAGTCACGGCCTCACCCATATCAAGCATCACCTCGTCGCGGCTGATACTCGCCACCCGCGCCCGCCACGCCGTGCCGCTGCCGTCGAAGACCACGACCTCGTCGCCAACCGTGCACCGCATCACGCGGGTGAGGTGCCGGGCCTCGTCACCCACGAGCACCGCCCGGCCGTCGCGGGGCGGCATCGACAGGAAGAATCGCTCGCTCATGGAATCGTCTGTCTCACTTCACGACGGTCTGCAACGTCAAAAACCACGGTGAAGTCCCTCCTGACCGGTCGCACGGTCACCGCTACACTCCGGTCATGGTACGCGATCGACTCGACCTGGCGGCCTCGGCCTTCGACGGCGGACTCGACCCCGCCGCGTTCCACTGCTCTCCGTCCCGGGAGGAGGCGCTGGCGCGGCTCGAATGGCTCCTCGCGGAGCGGCAGCGGTGCGGCCTCATCGTGGCCGAGCCCGGCCTCGGCAAGAGCCACCTCGCCATCACCGCCGCCCGCCGCCTCGGCGGCCTCGGCGCGGAAACGGCCGTGCTCTCGCTCCGCGGCCTGCCCGCGGGCGACTGGCTCGATCTCCTGCTCGCCCGGCTGCCGCTCGATCCCGCGAGCCGCGCCGAGGCGGTGCGGCCGTGGCTCGCCCTCGAGAACCGGCTCCGCGAGAACACGCTCATGGAGCGGCCCACGGTCCTGATCTTCGACGACCTCGATCTCGCGCCGCCCGACGCGGTGGAGGGCATCGCCCGGCTGGTCGCCGCCGGCGAGCCGCGGTTCGCCTCCACCTGCGTGGTGGCCACCACGACCCCCGCGGGGCTCGCCGCAGTTCCCGACGCAGTTCGCCACCGCTCCGCGGTGCGGATCGACCTGCCGCCGTGGACGGCCGAAGACGTGACGGCCGCCGTGGCCTGCGCCCTCGACCGGGTCGGCGCGGCCGCCGACTCCTTCTCGCCGCCGGCGATCGAGACGCTCGCCCGCTTTGCCGCCGGCGTGCCGCGCACGGCCATCCGGCTCGCGCGGCTCGCGGCCGTGGCCGCCGCCGGCGAGGGGCTCGATCGCGTCCAAGCCGCCACCGTGGAGCGGGCCTGGCGGGAACTCGTGCCCGACGACGATGCGGCCGCCGCCCACCCGGCGACCAGGGAAAGCCAGCCCGCCACGGACTCCGCGGTCCGGCCGGTGCGGCAGCTCTTCGGCTGACCGCTACTTGCGGATCGCGGCGATCGCTTTGGTGGCCGCCGCGCTCACGGCAGGATCCCGGTCCTTCGCCATCGCCTCGAGGGCCGGCAACGCCTTTCGCGCCTCGCTGCCCATGCCGGCGAGCTCGCGGGCGGCCTGGATCCGCTTGTCCTTCGCGGAGCCTTTCAGGTCGGTGATGTATTCATCGACGAGCAGGCCGGCCATCGTCGTCGGCCCCTTGGGCTTCTTCGCCCTCGACTTCGTGCGGGCCTTCGCCGACGAGCAGCCACCGGCCAGCGTGACGACCATCGCCAGCCACGCCCGACGCCGCGTCGATCCCGGTTCGTAGTTCATCGTCGATTCCCCTCACGCACCCCTGCCGCCGCGAATCCTAGCAGGACCGCCATGCCGCCGGAATCTCCCGAGGCGGGACGGTCGCGATTCCGAGGCCGCCTGGTTTCGCCTACACTCGACCACCGCCAATCGTGCCGTTCGCCGCCGTGGGAGTCGAGTGTTGGGCAGGCAGGAACCAATCGCACCCGGACGGATCGTCGCCCTCTCGCCCGACGACGGCTCGACGATCGACCTCAAGAGCCCGGCCCTGGCGGCGCTGCTCTCGTGGCTCGTGCCCGGTCTCGGCCAGCTCGTGCAGGGACGTCGGCTCAAGGGCGCCGTCTTCATGGCGACGCTCGTGCCAATCTTCCTCGCCGGCATGTGGCTCGGGGGCGGCCGCGTGGTCTACGCCTCGTGGAAGCCCGGCGAGAAGCGGTGGGCCTTCCTCTGCCAGGCGGGAATCGGCACGGCTGCGATCCCGGCGCTGATCCAGTCGTGGCGGCTCGAGGGGCCGTCCCGGCAGCCGGCGTTCTGCAGCCCCTTCATGGCCCCGCCGCTTTCCCGCGGCCAGCCGGTCTCGCCCGCCTACGCCGACGTCCTCGAGAAGACCGATCCCGACATCGAGGCCGACGACTTCCGCGCCCTGCCGCCCTGGCGGCAGTTCCGCCCGCCGCCGCCGCCGGGAGCGCTCGACCGAAAGCCAGCGGACCAGCTCTCGATCTGGCACAGGCAGCTCGGCCGGTTCTTCGAGATCGGCACGCTCTACACGATGCTCGCCGGCATGCTCAACCTGCTCGTCGTGTACGACGCCTTCGCCGGCCCGATGCATCCCTCGCCCCGCGACGAGAAGGAGAAGCGATGACGCCGCCGGCCGCACTCCTGGCCCTCGCGTTTCTCGACCGCGTGCCGGGCCTCGTCTACGGGCTGCCGCTGGTGCTCGCCGCGGCGGTCGTGTTCGCCGCCACCCACCACGAGGATTCCGCCGCGATCCGCCGATCCACGCTCGAATGGATCGGCTGGCTGTTCGGCATCCTCGGGGGCGTGCTCGTGGCGGTCTGGCTCGTCGGCTGGCTGTCGTAGCCCAACGCATGCCCTGAACCGGCAGTGCCACACTCCAGCCCGTCGACATCGGCCTCGGGGAGTCCGCGGCCCTCGACCTGTTCCCCGGCGGGCGCCGGCCGCCTCACCGTCAATCGCTCCGCCCGCAGCTCCCCCAAGGGTCCGCTCAGGATGCAGGGCCAGTGGCGGCGGTCCCCGAGCCGAGCTCGGCCGGCATGCTGCTCGCGGTCGCGGTCTGGGCGGCGGCGCGGCGGAGCTGACCGCAGGCGGCGTCGATGCGGGCGCCCTTGCGGCGGCGGACCTGCACGTTGACGCCGGCGTCGCGGAGCACGTCGAGAAACCGCTCGCGGCCGTGCTGTGTCGGCTCCTTCCACGGCATCCCGGCCACGGCGTTGTAGGGGATGATGTTGACGAGCGCCGCGCGATGCCCCATCAGCCGGGCAAGGTCGGCAGCGTGCGCCGGCGAGTCGTTCACGCCGCCCAGGAGCACGTATTCAAACGTCAGCCGCCGGCCCGACGTCTCCCAGTACCGGTCAGCCGCCGCCATCACGTCGGCGAGGCCGATCGCCTTGTTGACCGGCACGAGCCGGGTGCGGAGTTCGTCGTCGGCCGCATGCAGGCTGACGGCGAGGTGATAGCCGGGATTGGCGGCGGCGAGCCGATCGATGCCCGGAGGCAGGCCGACGGTCGAGATCGTGATCCGCCGCTGCGAGATGCCGAGGCCCTGCGGGTCCTGGGCCTCCGCGAGCGCGGGCAGGAGCCGGTCGAGGTTGGCCAGCGGCTCCCCCATCCCCATCACCACGATGTGGCTGAGCCGCTCGTCGGCGGGCAGGAGCGCCGCCAGCCGCAGGAGTTGCTCCACGATCTCGCCGGTGGTCAGGTTCCGCACCACGCCGTCGATGCCGCTGGCACAGAACACGCAGCCCATCGCGCAGCCCACCTGCGAACTGATGCAGACGGTCCGTCGATCGCCATCGCGGAGCAGCACGCACTCGATCCGTTGGCCGTCGGCGAGTTGGAGGAGGAGTTTTTCGGTGCCGTCTTCGGCCCGCTTGTGCACCGCGATCGAGGTCGTCCAGATGCGGAACTCGGCATCGAGGTCGGCACGCAGATCGCGTGGCAGGTCGGTCATGTCGGCGAACGCCGTCGCCCGCCGGCCGTGCAGCCAGCGGTGGATCGCCTTGGCACGCCACGCCGGCTGGCCGCGTTGGCCGAGCCAGGGGACGAGGCCGCTTGCCTGATCGAGAATGTGCCGCGGCTGGTCGGCCAGAGTCGTCGCGGGGGCTGCGGAAGCAGGTTCGGTGGCCATCGGACGCAGGTGGTCGGCACTGGCGGGTGCCGGGAATGCGGGGTACATTTCGATCGTTCCTGAATCATATCCCGCCTTTTGGCCGACCGAGCGAAGGCCCCGCCCATGAGCCAGAACAACTACGAAGAACGCACCCAGTGGGTCTACGACGAGCGGACGTTTCCCGTCTGGAACGGCTCCTTTGACAAGCCGGCCCGGGTCGAGATGATCGACGAGGACCTCTGGGCAGGCCGCAGCATCGCGATCCTGCTCTCGGTGCTGGTGGCCATCGGCCTGGCCCTGGCACTCGGCACGCTCTGGTTTGTCTCCAACTGGCGGTGAGCGTTCAGGGCGGGACCGCCGGTGCGGCCGATAGCCTGACCATCGCGGCGCCTGCCAAGCTCAACCTGTCGCTCGCCGTGTTGGCCAAGCGGCCCGACGGCTTTCACGAGATCGAGAGCCTGATGGTCCCGGTGTCGCTGGCCGACACGCTTCATGTCTGTCGGCGATCGGCGCCGGGCGTCGGCCTGCGGGTGTCCTATGCCGACGAACTCGCCCACGGCCCGGGGGCGGTCCTGGCCCGCGACGTGCCGGCCGACGGCAGGAATCTCGTCGTGCGTGCCGCCGAACTCCTCGCGGCGGAGGCCGGCGTCACCAGTGGACTCGACGTCGAACTCGTGAAGCGGGTGCCGTCGGGCGCCGGGCTCGGTGGCGGGTCGAGCGATGCGGCGGCCGTGATCCAGGCGGCGGCGCGACTCTGGCAGCTCGACTGGCCGACGCCACGGCTCGCGGCGGCTGGAGCCCGCATCGGCAGCGACGTGCCCTGGTTCTTCGCAGGATCACCGGCGATCGCCTCGGGCCGGGGCGAAATGGTCGAACTCGTTGCCTCGCTTCCCGATCTGTCGGCGGTGATCGCCTGTCCCGCGACCGGGCTCTCGACGGCCGCGGTCTACGGCCGCTGCGTGCCCGACGCGAGCCGCAGGGGCGAAGCGGCACGGCTCGTCGCGGCCCTCGCCGCAGGAGGCCTGCATGCCGCCGAGCCCCTGATGTTCAACGCACTCGAGGCTCCGGCACGGACCTTGTCGCCCGACATCGACCGCCTGCTCGCGGCGCTCGCCGACGCGGGCGGCTTCGCGCCGCGGCTGACGGGCAGCGGTAGTGCCTGCTTCACCCTCACCCGCACGCTCGCGGAGGCCGAGGCCATCGCGGCCCGGCTGCGGGCCCGGTCTGCGGCGGCCGATCGACCGTGCGTGGCCGTCTTCGCGGTCCGCTGCGTCTCGCCGCGCTGACGACGGCTGCCCGGCCCGGCCGTGTTTGCTTACAGCCCCGAAAGGCTGCCCTTTTGGCCCCGGCAGGGGGGTGACGAGTCCGTCGTCGCGGGTCCATGATGCTCGCCGAGGGTGAGCGGCCATGCAGATCACGGAAGTCCGCATCAAACTCGTGGACGGCGGCGCGGAGCGTCTGCTCGCGTTCTGCTCGATCACGATCGACGCCGCGTTCGTCGTTCGCGACCTCAAACTGATCGATGGGCCGAGCGGTCCGTTCGTGGCGATGCCAAGCCGCAAGCTCGCCACGCACTGTGGCACCTGTCGGACCAAGAATCCGCTGCGGTCCAACTACTGCAACCAGTGCGGCACCCGGCTGCCGACGGCCGGGCAGCCGCCCCG
>CAIKWU010000119.1 GCA_903831155.1 uncultured Planctomycetaceae bacterium
AAGAGCGGTGCCGGCACGGTCACGCTCTCGGCGAGCAACACGCTCACCGGCCAGGTGCGGGTCAACGCCGGCACGCTCGCCGTGTCGGGCGTCCTCACCGGCACCAACACCACGACGGTCTTGCCCGGTGGCAAGCTCATCGTCACGGGCACGATCAATCCTGCCGCGGCCGCCAACGTCGGTACGCTCCAGGTCGCTCCCGCGCCGGGCAACGCCGTGATGGAAATCAACGGCGGCGTTGTGAACACCGGCCTCGTTGCCGCCACGGTCGGCTCCGCCGCCGGCGCCAACGGCTCGCTCGTGGTGAACGGAGGGTCGCTCAACGTCAACTCGTCGAGCCAGAAGGACCTGACGATGGGCACCGGCGGCCAGATCGGCACGCCCTCGTTCGGCGCGCTGACGGTCAATGGCGGCAGCGTGTCGGTCGGCGGCTACCTCGTCGGTGGCATCAGCACCAACGGCGTGGGCGTGATCAACATCCAGGGCGGCTCCGTGGCCAACAACGGCGCCTACGGCGCGACCCTCGGCGCCACAGCCCCGAGTGCCACCGCCAACTCGCTCGGCGTGATGAACGTGACCGGCGGCACCTTCGCCTCCACCAACGCCACGTTCTCCGCCCTGCTCGTCGGCGAGAACGCCACCGGCATCCTCAACGTGTCGGGGAGCGGCGCGGTGAACCTCGGCGGCGCGGTCGCCAACACCGGCCTTCGCCTCGGTGCCAGCAACGCCGCGGCCTACGGCGTCGTCAACCTCGGGGCCGTGGGTTCCGGCGGCGGCACGATCAGCACCAACATCGTGTCCAAGGGCACCGGCACCGGCATCTTCAACTTCCACGGCGGCACGCTCGAGGCCCGTGCCTCGATCGCCAACACTGGCACGTTCATGACCGGCCTCACCTCCGCGTACGTCTATGGCGAAGGGGGCACGATCAACACCAACGGCCAGGACATCGCGATCGGCCAGGCGCTCCTCGCCCCGACGGGCAGCGGCGTGAGCTCGATCGCCGTCTCCGGCGGGACGGGCTACATCAACACGCCGGTCGTGACGCTCGCCGGCGGCGGCGGCCTCGGGGCCACGGCGGTGGCCACGATCGACTCGAGCGGCAACCTCACCGGTATCACCGTCACGAACCCCGGCACGGGCTACACCTCGGCGCCGGTCGTCACCCTCACCGGCGGCGGCGGCTCGGGAGCCACGATCGGGTCGGTCTCGATCGCCGCCAACACGAGCGGCGGCCTCACGAAGACGGGCGCGGGCACCCTGACCCTCGCCGGCGCAAGCACCTACCCCGGCACCACCTCGGTCACTGCCGGCACGCTCAACGTCACGCCCACGCTCGCCTCGCCGGTCGTCGTGAGCAGTGGCGCCACGCTCGCTGCCAGCGGCACGTCGACCGGTTCGCTCACCTTGACCGCCGGCTCGGCACTGGCCGCCAACACGAGCGGCGGACTGCTGACCTTCAACGGAGTCTCCGTCACCGGATCGACGATGCTCACGCTCTCCGGGTCGATCGTCAACAACACCCCGTATAACCTCCTCAAGTACGGCGCCGGGGGCCTGTCCGGGACGTCCAACTTCGACTCGCCGTACCGGATCACGCTCACCGACGACACGGTCAATCAGATCCTGCAAGGCACGGTCTCGGTGGAGTCGCTCAGCTGGCTGGGAGGCTCCGGCAACTGGGAGAATGGAGAGGGCGGCAACTGGGGCGGCGGCCAACAGTTCTTCGCTGGTGACTCGACGACGTTCGACGGTTCAACGGCCACCAGTGTCGTCACGGTCATCGGCAGCGTGCTGCCAGCCACCACGACGGTCAGCGGAACGGGCTCGACCACGTTGACCGGCAGCGGTGCGATCGGCGGCTCCGCCTCGCTCGTCAAATCGGACGACGGCGTGCTCACGATCGAGACGGCTAACTCCTACTCCGGCGGCACGACGCTGAACGCCGGCTCGCTCAACGTCAACAACGCCTCGGCCCTCGGATCGGGCGTGGTGACGATCACCGGCGGCACGCTCGGTAACTCGAGCGGCGCGGCCATCACGCTCACCACGAACAACCTGCAGACCTGGACGGGCGATGTCGCCTTCGCCGGCCCCGACAATCTGAACATGGGCACCGGGGTGGTGACGCTCGGCGGCGCGGGCGCCCGCACCGTGACCGTGCCGAGTGGCACGCTCACCGTCGGCCGACTCAGTGGCACCTCCGTGAGCGGCACAGTCGGCCTCACGAAGGCGGGCCCGGGCACGCTCACACT
>CAIKWU010000120.1 GCA_903831155.1 uncultured Planctomycetaceae bacterium
CTCCGCGAGATGACCCGCGGACATGCCGAGCTGATCTCCTACACGCGGCCAGATTCAGCCGCAGCGAAGTCATCCGACTATGAGATCACCCCGGTGGCCGAGCCCGAGTTGCTCAAGGCCGTGCTGACTCGCGCGTTGGGCGTGACGCAGACCGTGGTGAAGACGCGGGTGCTCTATCGCATCGGCCAGACCCGCGTGCATCTCGACTCGGTGGAGGGCCTGGGCGACTTCCTCGAACTGGAGGTGGTGCTGCGACCCGGGCAGGATGTGGCGGAGGGGCGGGCCATCGCCGACGATTTGATGCGGAGGCTCGGGATTCGTGATGACGACCTCTGCTCGACCGCCTATGCCGACATGCTCGGTGTCGCTGCGGCAACGTCGCCACCCGCCGCGTCGGAGTCTCAACGGCGAGTGAAAGCCGACTGGCAGTGAGGCCGCGGGCGATCGACGCTGGACGCGGCATCTGCTGACACCCGGCCCCACGCCGCACAGCGTTGGGCTTGTACACCTGGCCGCACGAGTATTCGGATCAGTCAACGGCTTGGATGCGGGCGGCGAGCCAGAGACTCGCGATCGTCGCCCCCGCGGCAAGCATCCCGACCGTCCCGAAATGAAGGAGCGGCTCGCCCGCGCCCCCCTCCACGATCATTCCGCCGAGCGTGGTCCCCACGCCACTGGCGACATGCTGGACCGCCGCATTGACCGACATGAAACCGCCACGGCGCCTCGGCTCGATGCTCGAGGTGATCATCGACATCGCGGTCACCATCCGGCCCGCGTTGCTGGCCATCAGCACGGCCACCACCGGCGCCGCGACGGCGATGCCCACCCTGGGCAGTTGCGTCAGCACCAGCATCATCACGGCCGACAAGGGCACGATCCCTCGGAACACCGTGATCGCGCCGTGGCGGTCGACGAGCCGGCCGACGATCGGCGTGGTCAGAAGCGTGAGGAGCCCGCCGGCAATGAACACGACCGGCAGCTGCAGCTCGGTCACGCCCACGTTGGCAACCAAGAAGGTGCTGATAAACGGAATCACGGCGAACGCGCCGATCATCAGCAACGCGATCAGGGCGACGGCGCGGCGATGCGCGGGCACGGTGAGGGTGTCGAGCAGCTGGGCCACGGGGTGCCGCCGCGGGCCGTCCAGATGGGCGGCCAGTGACGGCAGCGACCAGGCGGCCAGCCCGATGAGTGGCAGCCCGAGCGCGGCAAGGGCGAAGAAGGGCGCCTGCCAGCCGTGCCGCGCACCCAGCAGGATGCCCAGCGGCACCCCCGCCACGGAGGCGACCGCGAAGGCCAGCATCAGCGTGCCCGTGGCGCGGCCGCGGCGCTCCGGCGGAAACACGTCGGCCACGATCGCCAGCGACAGGCCGCCGAGGACGCCGCCAAAGCCGCCCGTCACGCACCGCGCGGCGAGCAGCCAGGGATAGCTCGTGGCAAGGCCGCAAGCGGCCGTGCCTGCGAGCAGGCCGACCGAGAGCACGAGGTAGGCGGTCTTTCGCGACACGCGGTCGAGCCATGGCGCGGCCATGAGTCCGGCCACCCCGGCCGCCAGCGTGTACGCCGAAACGACCCAGCTGAACTCCCGGGCGTCGATGCCGAGGTCGGCCAGCAGATGCGGCCCGAGCGGCATCACGATCATGAAGTCCACGATGCTGATGAACTGCAGCGCCGCCAGCGTGAACAGGATCACGCCCCTGCGGCCGGCCGCACCCGACTCCGGTCGGTGAGGAATGGGTGGATCGACGGCGGACGTGGCGGCCACGATGGTGCAGGCTCTCCGTGGGACCGTCACAGACCTTCTGGCGGCTCAACGCGCGGTACTATACCTGAGCCGCGCGCAGCCGCCGCGGCTGTCGGCCTCCGCTTCAACCTCCAGCCGATTTCTCTGCCATGCTGCATCAACTGCTGCGGCGGCCGCTCGACACCGCTCCGGACCGCCCGATCATCGAATACGGCGGATCGTGGACCACGGCAGCCGAACTCGAGCGGCTGGTGTCGAGGCTGGCGTCCGGACTGACGGCCTTGGGGCTCGAGGAGGGGGACCGGGTGGCCTTCTTCCTGCCGAACTGCCTCGAGACGGTCGTCTGCTACCTCGCCTGCTTCCGCATGCGGCTCGTCGCGGTGCCGCTCGACTAGCAGTACCATCCGCTCCAGGTGGGCTACGCACTCGGCCACAGCGGCGCTTCGATCCTGGTCGTGCATCACGAGCGCATCCCCAGCCTCGAGGAGGCGGGCGTCCTCGGTGCGGTGCCCCGCGTGGCGGTCGTCGGCGACGGCTCCGCCGCCGGCAGCCGGCGGCCGTTCACGGCGTTGCTCGGGGCCGAGCGCGAGCTGCCCTCCGAGGCTCCGCACGACGACAGCCCGGCCGTGATGATCTACACGTCGGGGACGACATCCCGCCCCAAGGGAGTCGTGCTGTCGCACGGAGCCCTGTCCACGGGCGTCCGAAAGTATCTCGCGCGGGTCACGCTCACCGCGGACGACGTGGCGCTGATCGCGACGTCCGCCTCGCGGCCCCTGGCGCTCCGCTGCCAGGTTCTGCCCACCCTCTGGACCGGGGGGCGAGTCAGCCTGCTGCGGAAGTTCACCGTCGGAGACTTCGTCGCCGCGCTGCGGCGACAACCCGCCAAGACGTTTCTCGCGCTCACGCCTGCGAGCCTGGGGCAGTTGATGGCAAGCCCCGAGTTCCAGGCATGCGACTTCAGCCACCTGCGGCTCTGCCTCGCCGGCGGCGACCGCGTCCCGACCAGGCTCTTCGAGGCCTTCGAGCGGCTGACGGGTGTGCCGATTACGGAACAGTGCGGCTCCACGGAGACCGGGCCTTACGCCATGTCCCCCCCGTTCGGCCGCAAGAAGCCCGGCTCCGTCGGCCTGCCGTCGCACGGCGTGCACGTGGCGGTGGTGGACGAGCACGGCGCGGACGTGCCGACCGGCACCGTCGGCGATGTGCGGGTCAGCGGACCGGGCATCATGGACGGCTACTGGAACGAATCCGCCATGACGCGGAAGACCCTGCAGAAGGGCTGGGTGCTGACCGGCGACCTGGGCCGCTTCGACGAGGACGGCTACCTCTGGTTCGTGGGCCGGCGGAAGGACATCATCGTCCGCTCGGGCAACAAGGTCGCGCCCCTCGAGGTGGAGGCGGCCCTCGCCGAGCACCCGGCGGTGCGGGAAGCCTGCGTGATCGGCGTGCCCGACGCCCACTGCGGCGAGGTTCCCCACGCCTATGTCATCCTGCAGCAGGGAGTCGGAGCCTCCCCGGAGGCCCTGAAGAGCTTCGTCGCCACCAGGCTCGCCGAGTTCATGGTGCCCGCCGAGGTCCACGTCATCGCCGAGATGCCCTCCAAGGGGCCGGGCAAGATCGACCGCGAACTGCTGCGGATGCGGGCCATCACCGCCGCCCTGATCGAACAGGTGCCGTTCTTCAAGAACGCCGGCGGCGAGTTTCTCCGCGACATCATCCCCCGCCTCGATGCGCGACAGTTCGCGCCCGGCGAGGTGCTGGTCCACGAGGGCGACGTGGGGGACGAGATGTACTTCCTGACGCGGGGACAGGTCGAGGTGCTGCGCGGCGAGCCGGCGGAGCGACTCGCGGTGCTGCGAGAGGGCTCGTTCTTCGGCGAGCTGGCCATCCTCACGGACGCCCCCAGGGCCGCCACGATCCGCGCCCTGACCGACGTGGAGGTTTATGCCCTCCGCCGCGACGGCGTGCTCGACCTCGCCAAGGCCCACGCAGACTTCGGCCGGTATCTCCAGGCCGCCGCCTTGGAGTATGCGGCTCGCAGCGGCTGACCGCCCCCGCGGGTACAGCCGTCCGGACTCGTCATTCCGCCGATCTTTGGCGGCGTCGCAATCCGTGATCTAGGCTGACGGGTTCCCGCGCCGATACCTGCCCTGAAGGGCGGGCCCTGGCTGCCCTGATGAACTTTTCCGCGACGAGGACCCAATGGCCCCACTCCTGCAATCCATCCTGTTCCGCCGGCGTCGGCAGCTCGCGGAGGGAAGCCGGCGGAGCGGCCGCCGTTGGGCAGGCGGCCAACCGGGCATCGAGGGCCTCGAGTCGCGGGCCATGCTGGCGGCCAACGACATCGTCGTCGGCCTGGTGGGCAATCGGGTCATGCTCACGCTGGACCCGCAAGGCGCGGAGATCACGAACCTCACCACCACGTATGACGCACCATCGGCCCGGCTGACGATCACCGCCGCGACGGCCGGCTCGCTTGCCATGGCCGCTCCGGTCAACGGCCTTTCCGTCGATCCCGTGGCCGACACGATCACGGTGGACCTGAAAACGATCACGAAGTTTGCAGGACTCTCGATCGTGGGAGCAGCAGGCACGGATTCGGTCAGGATCGGCCCCGGCGGTGTGAACCTCGCCGCCATCAGCCGAGGGGCGGCGGCGCAGGGGCTGTCCATCGAGACCGGCGCGGGGTCGGGCGACAGCATCGCCATTTCCGGCCCGATCGTGGCGAAGGGAAAGGGTGGCGTGAGCCTTGCGACGCAGGGCGAGGGCGTGAGCCACGGGATCCTCTTGGCCTCCAACGTGGTCACCGCCAAGGGTTCGCAGTCGTTCGGCGGCGGCGTGACGCTCCTGAACGGCGTGGCCCTCCAGGCCGGCCGCGACATTTCATTCTCGTCCACGATCGACGGGTTCGGCAGGCTGCAGCTCTCCGCCGGACGCGCCGTCACGATGGCGGGCGACGTCGGCAGTTCGCTGCCCCTGCAGGGCATCACGCTGGCAAAGGCCGGCAGTGTGCTCGTCGGCGGGGGGCTCGTGCTGGACGGATCGGGCACCGCCGCCGGCACGAGCGGTTTCGTGATCGGGGCGAACGTCCACAACGTCGTGTTCTCTCCCGCTGCCAACGCCCGCACGATCAGTGGATTCGGGGGGGCCGGCATCCGCTTCGCCGGCGGCTCGAATGGGTCCCGAATCACGGGCGTGACGAGCATGGGCAATGGCGTGGGGCTGCTGGTCGGCCCAGGCGGCTATGGCGGCACCGTCATCGCAGCCAACTCCTTCAGCGGCAACCTCGGCCATGGCGTGTCGCTCCAGTCCGCACGGGACGTGAAGATTGGCGGTCGGGCCTCGGGTGCCGGCAACGAGATCGTCTCCAACGGCGGATACGGCGTGGCGGCGACGGGTATGTGCCCAGGTTCGATCGTGGTGGGGAGCGAGCTTGGCGACAACGCGCTCGGCCAGGTCGAGAACTTCCTCGCGAGCACGCTCTCGGGCAACGTAGTCACGCAGAAGGCCACGGGGCTGCGGCTTCAGCTGAACGACGTGGGGCGGGCCGCCTATCGGGCGCAGAAGGCCCGGAGCTATTCCTTCGACGTCGGGGTCGAGGCCTTCGTGGTATCGGCCCGTTCCACCGGGTGGCTCGACACCCGCACCGCGGTGCTCGACATCGACGCCTCCGTGGGGTTCCTGGAGTTGCCGCCGGGGGCGATGAACCCGGCGGGGATGCAGCGGATGATGCTCGGCGAGAATCGCCTCGCCACGTCGCTGACGCCGTTGAACACGCTTCCCGGGATCGAGTTTGCGAAGAGCGTTGAGTATGTCGGCAACGACTCGTATGGGCGGCATTATCGGGCCGTCATTGGGCTCGGCACGTTCGCGGGCATGATCCCGCTGGCTGGCCTGCAGTCTGCCCCGAGCATCGGCCGCGACGGGAGCCCTGTGCCGGTGGACGTGTGGGTGAATGCCCAGGGAAACGTGAGCCGGATCGAGGGGGCGTTCGCGGGCGGCGCATTCACGATGTCGCTGCGAGGCCAGGGTGCGACAGGCTTCGTGCCGGGGATGGCCCAGGCGCAGGCCGTGGCGACGAACGCGGCAAGTGCAGGCCCGGTTTCGGCCGCTGCGTCAATCCTCGTGAGCCAGTTTCCGAGCCTGCCTGGCACGCCGAACGGCGTCAGCGGCGTGCAGGTGGGCAGCTCCACGCTCGCGATTCCCTTTGGCGGCGGTGTGGTAGCGCCTGCCGATTGGTACTTCCCGACGCAGGTCGACGGCACGATCGACGCCCAGGGGGTGATCTGGCTGCAGCATGCCTCC